>JADEWQ010000160.1 GCA_015207585.1 Pleurocapsales cyanobacterium LEGE 06147
TAGCTCAGGTTACGTTTTCCGCACAGGCTAGACAACTGTTTTGTCCTGCTGGAACTAATTGGCATTTAGTTCTTTGCAAGCCCCCGCTAAATTGCTCTTAGCCATTAGCGGTGGGTAGTTGACCTTCAATCAAAAGAATTCTCATGGCGGTAAGTAACCGCAAACTGTTAACTAAAATTTATTATGTAAGTTAGAAAAGGGAGCAAAAAGGAATGAAAAAAGAGAATTAAAGGTTTTTTTCTTTTACAAAAAAGGCTTTTGCCAGGGACTAGCATAGGTGTAATATGCACGAATAATCAAGGCTCAAGATGGATTAATTAAAGAATTTGCGTCATTTTAGCTTTTGTTTTTAAGTTGATTTTTGACTAGAGACAGAAAAAGTTAAAAAAAGATTGCTTTTGCTATTCTTGTCTTATTTCTTATTTTAATTTCAGCTTAGCTCGTTGAGAAAAAAAGAAATAAATTTAAAGATCTAAGGGTGGTAAGGATAGAAGCTTCCAACCTTAAAATAAATTAAGAAAATCCGTAACATAAACCTATAACCGATCTAGTTTTCACAATTATATGAGCAAGGGAACGCTATTTGACAAAGTTTGGGATTTACATGCCGTCGGTACCTTACCTTCAGGTCAAACCCAATTATTTATCGGCTTACATTTAATTCATGAAGTAACTAGCCCCCAAGCTTTTGCTATGCTGCGGGAGAGAGGCTTAAAAGTATTATTTCCCGATCGCACAGTCGCTACAGTAGACCATATCGTCCCTACCGAAAATCAGGCGCGTCCTTTTGTCGATAGTCTGGCAGAAGAAATGATGCAAGCAATCGAACAAAATGCCAAAGATTACGGGATCAGATTTTACAACATCGGTTCTGGCAGTCAAGGAATCGTTCACGTCATTGCCCCCGAACAGGGTTTAACTCAGCCAGGCATGACGATCGCTTGTGGGGATTCCCATACTTCTACTCACGGTGCCTTTGGCGCGATCGCCTTTGGCATTGGCACTTCCCAAGTTCGCGATGTCCTTGCTTCTCAAACCCTGGCACTATCTAAATTAAAAGTCCGCAAAATTGAGGTAAACGGCGAACTTCCCCCCGGAGTTTACGCTAAAGATGTTATCCTCCACATCATCCGCAAACTTGGCGTTAAAGGTGGTGTCGGCTATGCCTACGAATATGCGGGTACTACCTTTGAGTCCATGAATATGGAAGAAAGAATGACTGTCTGCAATATGTCTATTGAAGGGGGTGCCCGTTGCGGCTATATCAATCCCGATGAGGTTACTTTTGCATACCTTAAAGGTAGAGATTTTGCGCCCAAAGGTGAGGCATGGGATAAAGCAGTAGAGTGGTGGAAGAGTATTCGTAGCGACGAAGATGCAGTTCATGATGATGTAGTTACTTTTGATGCTGCCGAAATCGAACCGACAGTAACTTGGGGCATTACCCCCGGACAGGGAATAGGGGTAAGCGAAGTAATTCCCACGGCTGAAACTTTACCCGAAAGCGAAAGAGCGATCGCTCAAGAAGCCTACCATTACATGAAACTTACCCCAGGAACGCCCATCAAAGGTACTAAGATAGATGTTTGCTTTATCGGTAGTTGTACTAACGGACGACTCAGCGACCTCAGAGAAGCCGCTAAATTTGCCCGAGGCAAGAAAGTTGCAGAGGGAATAAAAGCTTTTGTAGTTCCAGGTTCGGAAAGAGTCAAACAACAAGCGGAAACCGAAGGATTAGACCTAATTTTCCGTGAAGCTGGCTTTGAATGGCGCGAACCTGGCTGTTCTATGTGCCTGGCGATGAATCCCGATAAATTGCAAGGGGATCAGATTAGTGCTTCTTCTTCTAACCGCAACTTTAAAGGTCGTCAGGGTTCGGCTACGGGAAGAACTCTGCTGATGAGTCCGGCAATGGTCGTAGCGGCGGCAGTCAAGGGTGAAGTTGCCGACGTGCGGGAGTTAGCTAAAAAGAGCGTTGCACCATAAAAGTTCTTTTAGACTAAAACATGGGGCAAGCAGATGAATGAAAATTCAGCACTCTCAGTGTATCTATTTTACCTCTCTCCGATCCCGAACTCGGTTATATAGGTATTAGAAAACAAAAGTTAAAAAAAATTTGTCTTATGAAAAAAGGGCGTTTTTCATCGGCAACATTGCTACTTAGCTTTGTTCTGAGTGCTTGTACAGGCGGAGAAAATCCGACAGGAACATCGACGGTACAAGGAGATGCTAGCGGGAGTCGCTTGGAAGTTGTCAAAGGGAGAGGAACTCTCATTTGCGGAATCAATGGAGATGTCCCGGGGTTTAGCTTCGTTAACGAACAAGGCGAATACTCCGGTATTGATGTCGATTTATGTCGTGCGATCGCTGCTGCTTTGTTTGACGACCCTTCAAAAATCGAATTCCGTCCAGTTAGCGCACAAGAGCGATTTACGGCAGTACAAGCAGGAGAAGTTGATGTACTCAGTCGCAATACAACTTGGACGCTTAATCGAGATACTGCTGTTGGCATGGAATTTGGTCCCACAATTTTCTACGATGGTCAAGGCATGATGACGGCTAAGGCAAGTGGAATTACTCAATTAAAAAATTTAGAAGGTAAGTCGGTTTGCGTTCTTGCTGGAACAACCACAGAACAAAACCTGGCAGATCGGATGCGTAAAGAGGGAGTCAAAAATTATAATCCTGTTGTCTCTGATAATGACGATGCTCTCTATGCTGCCTACGAACAAGGACGTTGCGAAGCCGTTACCTCGGATCGCTCCAAACTCGTCGCACGACAGTCAATTCTATCCAAGCCAGACGAACACGTCTTGCTAGATGTCGTGATGTCAAAAGAACCTTTGGGACCAGTCGTTGCCAATGGCGATTCGGCTTGGTACGATGCCGTTAAGTGGATTACTTATACGCTGATTCAAGCCGAAGAATTTGGCATTACCTCGCAAAATTTGTCCACTTTTGAAAATTCTCAAGATCCCAACATCAGACGTTTTCTGGGTTTGGATGAGAAATTGGGCGAAGATATGGAACTGCCTAACGATTTTGCTTCCCGCATCATCAAGCACGTTGGTAACTATGGTGAAATTTACGATCGCAATATTGGCAAACCTTTCGCTTTAGAACGCGATCTCAACAATCTGTGGACAAATGGCGGACTGCTATACTCGCCACCTTTCCGTTAATTTAGACTGACGACTAATATCCGGACGCGATAGATCGCATCTCTATCAATGACTAACGAAGAAAAAATTCCTTTTTGGCGCGACGATCGTTTTTGGAAAGTTGTCATCCAAGTTATCGTCGTCGCGATCGTCGTCGCTGTTTTTATCTTTCTTGGAAGTAACTTAGTGCGTAACTTCCAGCGACTCCGCCTAAATTTCGGCTTTGGGTTTCTTGTCGATCGCGATCGCCCCGCATCTTTCCAGATTGGCGATTCCCCAATTCCTTACAGTGCTACCGATCCTTACAGTCGAGCGATTTTGGTAGGATTACTCAACTCTCTACGAGTCATGGTAAGCGGGATCGTTCTTGCGACTATTGTCGGGATTACGGTAGGAATTGGCAGGTTATCGGATAATTGGCTCGTTCGGCAAATTGCAACTGTTTATGTCGAAACGATTCGTAATACGCCCTTACTATTGCAATTATTTTTCTGGTATTTTGCTGTATTTTTGAGACTGCCCAAAATTGATAATCCGGTCATTTTTTTAAATTCTATTTTTTTGACCAACCGAGGAATTTACCTTCCTTTTCCGGCTGGAAGCTTACAGACTTGGCTGTCTTTGGGATTTCTTGTCTTGAGTGGCGTGCTAGCCGCGATTCTCTGGCGCAGACAAACTCAGGTTATCGTACGGGGAGGTGCGTCGGGACGAACCTTGCAGATGGGTTTGCTAGGAATCGCAATCGCAGCCATTTTAACTATTATTTTTGGTCTGGATTGGCAGCAACCTCAACTCGATCGTGCGGCTAACAGTCTTGAGGGAGGACTGAACCTTTCGCCCGAATTGGCAACTTTGTTGGTCGGACTAACTATCTACACGGCAGCATTTATTGCTGAAGTGGTACGCGCAGGAATTCAGTCGGTCGATCGAGGACAGTGGGAAGCCGCTAGAGCATTAGGATTAAAATCTGGTTTAGTCATGCGTTTGGTGATTTTTCCCCAAGCCTTGCGAGTGATGATTCCGCCGTTAACCAGCGAGTTTCTCAACCTAGCGAAAAATTCTAGTTTGGCAGTGGCGATCGGCTACAGCGATGTTTACGCAGTTTCTAATACGATCTCTAATCAAACCGGAAAGGCAGTAGAAATGTTGTTGGTTGTCATGATTACTTATTTGAGCTTCAACTTAATTATTGCTTCGTTGATGAACTGGTTTAATCGCTCGGTGCAATTAAAAGAAAGATAAAGATGTTAAAAATTGAGCTAATACAATCGCACCAAATTGAAGCAGTTAAGAAGGTTATCTTTACAGTTTGTCAAGAAATCTTGGGAATTTCTGAAGAAGATTTGAGGTGTTACGACGATATGTCTGATGTAGATAATGTGCGATCGCACTACTTCGACAATAACGGTATTTTTTTAGTACTCGTTAATGGCGGCAAGGTTGTGGGAAGTGGAGGAATTCGACGTTTGAGTCAAGAAATCTGCGAATTAAAGCGAATGTGGTTTCTGAAAGAGTATCGAGGACGAGGATGGGGAACGAAAATGTTTCAGATGCTTCTAGACTTCTCCAAGAACGCAGGTTATCAGAAAATCAGACTCGATCTCGCTAACGAACAAAAACAAGCACGAGCTTTAAAATTCTATCAGCGACTCGGCTTTTATGAAATCGCGCGATACAACGACAGTCCCTGCACTATATTTATGGAACAAACGCTCTGAAGGGCGGTAAGACTTGCCAGCTAGATATTGCTTAAAACGATGACAACAACGACAAATTTAGGGTCTAAACCGCCAGTAAACTCGGTCAGTCCCTTGACTTGGGTTAAGAAAAATTTATTCAGCACTTGGTATAACGGTATTTTAACGATTCTCAGCCTTTTATTTCTCTATGGGATCGGCTCGGGACTCCTTCGTTGGACGTTTACTCAAGCTCAATGGGGCGTTATTGGTGCTAATCTGCGGCTCTTTTTTGTGGGACTGTATCCCCAAACCTTAATTTGGCGACCTTGGACGAGCCTGGGCATTATTATAATCATGGGCGGTTTTTCCTGGGGGATTTTGACACGCAAAGGGGCTATATTCAGCCGGACAACGCTAATTATTTTAGGTATTTTGGGTGCGACTTGTGTTGCTCTTAGCATACCCGCAGGCATTCAATCGAGCTTGCTTTTGTGGGGAATGCTATTTTTATTAATTATTGGAGCAGTAGTAGGGAGACGGGTAGGAACGAGAATTCCTGCGATCGCTAATTGGTTGCCCCTCATCTGGCTGGTAACTTTTTTCGTGCTACTTTGGCTCCTAGAAGGAGGACTTTTTCTCAGACAAGTCAGACGAGACGATTTAAGCGGACTGATTCTGACGCTGTTTGTCGCAATTGTCAGTATTGTCCTTTCCTTTCCCTTTGGGGTATTGCTAGCACTGGGAAGACAAAGTTCTTTACCTGCAATTCGTTGGTTGTCGATCGCCTATATAGAATTAATCCGAGGATTGCCTTTGATTGGTATTTTGTTTATGGCACAAGTGATGCTACCGTTGGTATTGCCTTCCGGCGTTCGCTTAGAACGAGTAGTACGGGCGATCGCGGGATTCACAATTTTTACTGCTGCCTATCTTGCAGAAAATGTGCGCGGTGGTTTGCAATCAGTTCCTCGCGGTCAAGTTGAAGCGGCTAAAGCACTAGGATTGAGTATTCCTTTAGTTTTAATTTTTATTGTCCTTCCGCAAGCAATTAAAGCAGTTATTCCTACGATTGTGGGACAGTTTATTAGTTTGTTTAAAGATACTTCGCTGTTAGCAATTGTTGGTTTAGTCGATTTATTGGGAATCTCCCAATCGATTCTTGCCAGTCCTAAATATCTGGGACGCTATGGGGAAATTTATCTGTTTATCGCTGTTATTTATTGGATTTGTTGTTATTCGATGTCCCTTGCCAGTAGAAAATTAGAAAATCAATTAGGAAGGGACTAGGTTCGGTTGACATTTGAATGAGGTTATCCTTGAGAAATAGTTTTGCCCTCATCGCTATTCAATATGTCGAAGCAGGACTATGGCTGGAAACGATTCTGGTGCCCTCGGTCAGCTATCATAAACCTGGCTGATAGTGGCTATCTGTATGATCCAGACGTAGAATGGGGCAAGGCTTATAATCCGGATCTGGTGACTTTAGAGGCGATCGCTGATGTTTCATGCTTGGTTTTATTGGGGGAACCAGGTATCAGCAAGTCTGAGGAACTGGAAAACCTAAAAGTCTTTATAGAAAAGATGAAGTTCTACACTCAAAAGTAGATAGTTAAACCCTAAGAGAGTCTATTGTGCAAATTACGATCGACCTACCGCCAGATCTGGAACAAGACTTGATCCGTCAAGCGGAGCAATCCAATGTTCCGCTTCAAACCTTGATTCTGCAAGCCTTACGTCGGATGGTTCAAACGCCGCCTGTTTCCACTTCCCAATGGTCAGAGGTTATCTTGTCCTACGAAGGCATTCCTGACTTCCCTGCATTTGAATCCTACCGTGATGACCTCCTTCCACCTCGTGAACCGGAGCTATTCTGATGCGATATCTACTCGATACTTGCGTCATCAGCGACTTCATCAAGGGCGAAGCTGGCACAAAAGTCAGGCTCAAACAAACCTCACCCATTGATATTGCCGTCTCGGCAATTACGGTCATGGAATTACGTTACGGATTGGCACTCAATCTGCAACGTGCCCAGAAGGTTGAACCAGCGATCTTCAGTTTTCTAGCTTCTGTAACCATTCTTCCGTTCAGCAGTGGAGAAGCTGAACGAGCGGCTCAGATCCGTGCTGCTCTAAAATCTCGAGGGCAACCAATTGGTGCTTACGATGTCTTGATTGCGGCTACTGCGCTTCACCATAATCTGCTTACGATCACAGCAAACCAGCGAGAATTTGAGCGGGTTCCTGGTCTACAGATTGAAAATTGGCGACAGCCTTAGAAGAACGAGTGATGCAAACCGCAGATTAATAATTCCTCTAATTGTTACTATGACTGAAGCAGTGATTGGCTTGGTTGGTGTTCTAGTTGGGGCTGTTATCTCTTGGTTGATGACATCTCAATTTAAGAAGCGACGAAATGCCGTTGCTCTTTACACAGAATTTGCAGCTCCCGATCTGGAAAAATGTCGTGGTGAAATAACCAGGTTTTTGCTGTCCAATCTTCAATCACCTAATCCGCTGACATTTCAGGAAATGCATGAACAAGCTGATGAACCAAATTTAAGAGCTACATCTCGCTTGCTCCATTTTTGGGAGAAAACTTGGTACTCGTGTTTTTTTAACTTAGTATTAAATATCTGCATCTGCGTGTAATTCCCGATCGCTTTTGAGAAAAAATAGACTGATGTTCCCATCCGAGATAGACCAAACTCCAACACGAGTATCTAAATCAGAATCAACGATCGTTGCCCAGGACGTTGAAAAATGGTACGACAACGGTTTTTACGTTTTACAGAGAGTCAGCCTCACAGTCAAGAAGCAAGAAGTGGTGGTAATTATGGGACCTTCTGGATCGGGGAAATCTACCCTGATCCGCACTTTTAATGCTCTTGAATCCTATCAGAAAGGTAGTATTGAAATTAACGGCATTAAGCTTTCCCACGACTTGAGAAACATTGAAGCCATTCGTCGGGAAGTAGGAATGGTATTTCAACAATTCAATCTATTTCCTCACCTCACTGTTCTCAAAAACGTTACTCTCGCTCCTATTTGGGTGCGTCGCTTGCCCAAGCAAAAAGCAGAAGAAGTGGCGATGCAGCTATTGGAGAAGGTAGGAATTCAAGAACAGGCGCATAAATATCCCGGTCAACTATCGGGAGGTCAACAACAAAGGGTGGCGATCGCTCGCGCTCTTGCCATGCAACCTAAGATTATACTGTTTGATGAACCTACTTCCGCTCTGGATCCGGAAATGATTAAGGAAGTCTTGGATACGATGCAAACGCTAGCCAAGTCTGGAATGACCATGGTTTGCGTCACTCACGAAGTGGGCTTTGCTCGTGAAGTAGCAGATAGAGTCGTGTTTATGGATCGAGGGACGATTGTGGAAATAGCCACTCCAGAAGAATTTTTTAACAACCCCCAAGAAGAACGCACTCGCAAGTTCCTCTCGAAAATTCTCTAGAATGGGCTTGGCTTTTCTCTGAGTGACTTACCTATTAAGGTTTAATTTCTCGTAGAAGAAAACTGTCTTGCCCGTTTTTAGTAGCGCATGGGCGGTGTTATAAGCATGAGCTTTTCTGGCTCTAGCTATTTGCTGATGTATTCTGGCTTCTTTTTTGGCTAGCTTTCGTCTGGCTTTACTCCCTTTGTTCTTGCTAGATTTACGCTTTGATACTTTAGCCAGCTTTGCTTGAGACTTCCTGAAGAACTTGAGACTAGGCAGTTTAAACCCTTCAGATGTTGCCAGATAATCATCTTCATGGAGTACTGCATCCAGTCCAATGGAGTTTTCCCAGCTAGGGGTAAGATCTGGAACGAAGTGAGGAACAGTTTTGTCTTCAAGTCTTAAGTTAATATACCAACCATCGGCTTTTTTAATTACTTGAGCTTGCTTGAGAATGATAGATAGACTTAATAAAGTGTTTGAGGCTCTACTAGATAAGTGGGACTGTAAAATCGTAGAGGTTAATGGAAAGCAAGACCACATTCACTTGCTTTTTCAGTACCATCCAGAGATACAATTGAGCAAGCTAGTCAATAGTCTCAAGAGTGTTTCTAGTAGAAAATTAAGACAAGAATTTTTGCCAGAACTGGAAAGAACCTACTACAAGAAAAAAGTAGTTTGGAATAGCAGCTACTTTCTTGCTTCATGTGATGGTGTTACCATTTCTACTTTGAGAAAATATATTGAAAATCAAGACAAACCGATAACTTGACTGGCGATTCATCGTACGCCGAATTTTCAATTACGGACGTACGGCTTCTCGCCGATTAGCTAAAAATACTGTTAGCAAACTAACAAGTTTTGGAGCTAGCACTTAGCGACCAAACTTACATTAAAAGTTTCTGGCGGTGTGGTAGTAACGGCTACGCGAGATCGCTTTTGAAAAATTTGGATTAGCGATCGCCACTTAAAATTTATCTACAAATAATCGCTATCTTGGTAGCGATCGCTTTATCTTGAATATAAAGAGAGTTCCTTAATTCCACAAAAATCATGAACTTCCTCACCAGTATTCTCAACACTCTTGGTTCGGGCGCGACTGCCTATATCCTAGCTAGTAACCTGCGCGATCCTCTTACTCGTCCCAATACTTTAGCGGGTTTTCAACTAGCCGAATCCGGCTCGGTTCCTTTTCTCGAAAAGCTTTCTCAACGAGCAACTGCTGAAGGAGATACCTGGCTGGCAGAAAAATTAGCTCTCCATGCAGCCGACGAACGCCGTCACGGACAAATTTTTGCTCGCGCACTCAAACAGCTTGGCAAACAAGTAATTAACTTGAAACAAGCTCAAGACAATCTGCAAGCGCGATCGGCAGAGCCGCGCCTTCGGCGATCGCAAAAACAAGAGCGCAGTCCTTTCTTTGACACTTATTTTGAAGGTTACACCCCAGCCGAACTCAAACCAGAACAAATGGACTGGATCGTCTTTATGGGCAGTACTTATATCCTAGAGCTGGATGCCAGTAAAGACTTCGCTAGGATGGCACGGGTTTTACCAGAAGAAGAAACTACCAGTCGCCACCTCAAACAAGGCATTTTAAGTGTTGCCAGGGATGAAACCAGACATGCAGCCTACTTATATGAGGCTTTGCAGCGTCGCCTATCCCAGAGAGAAATAGAGAAAGTAGTAGAAGATTGGCGCGAACGCAAAGTAAAAGCGATGTTTGCTATGGTTGCCAACTTAATTCAAAAAGGTGGCAAAACTCCTTCGTTAGTACAGGATGGTGTACCGACAGAACTAGAGTCCCAAGAAACAGAATTATTAGCGATTTCTTCGTAAATCTATGAAAAAAAATGTACGGAGGACAATTATCCGCATTCTGACTGCGTTTATCGGGATATTTTTTCTGATTGTTTTTATTCTGTCGATCGAAACTATTTTTGGACCCGAGAAAGAATGTCTACCGAGGGAAACCTGGATTTTTTGTCAGATCAGAGAATCTACCCTTTTAGAACTAGCAGAAGGCTTTAGCATACTTGTCGCCGTACTTTTATTTTTCATGGAAACCCCCCAAAGAAATAAACAAGCTCACTATGAGGCGTGGAAAGTCATTGATGCTTCTCACGGCTTAAAAACCAGTTACGCGCGGTTTCAAGCCCTGCAAGATTTAAATGAGGATAGCGTCAGTCTTAGGGGCTTAAACGCCCCTGAAGCTGACCTCAAAGGCATTAATCTTGCAGGGGCAGATCTCGCTAATGCTTACCTGAGTGGAGCAGATCTCAGTTTTGCCAATCTCAGTCATGCCAATCTAAGCCACGCTAATTTGGTTGAAGCTAATCTCAGTAACGCCAATTTAAGTAATGCTCATTTAACTGGAGCTAACCTTGCCTATGCGGATATGATTGAAGCTGACCTACAAGACGTAGACTTTGTTGGAGCCAACCTGATGGGTGCCAATTTTGTGCGAGCTAATCTCTCTCAGGCATATTTTGGCGATGCTAATTTTAGTCAATCCCTATTTACAGACGCTAACCTCAGGCATACTAAATTCTTCGGCATAGAAAACCTCACTCCAGAACAAATTAAAGCTGCCAAAAATTGGCAAGAGGGTATTTACGATACAGGATTGCATAAAAAATTAGGTTTGTGAGTTGATTGTTTTTCTTTCGTTGCTTTTTCCCTCAACTGCGATATAAAAGAAAAGTAATATTACTTAATATTTCCCATGACCATGACAGCCAAAATAGAAATTTACACTTGGAGTCGTTGTCCTTTCTGCATCCGCGCTAAGGCATTATTGGATAGAAAAGGAGTAGAATACAACGAATATTGTCTTGATGGGGACGAAGAAGCTAGAGACAAAATGGCACAAAGAGCTAACGGCAGAAGAAGCTTGCCCCAAATATTTATCAACGATCGCCATATTGGTGGCTGCGACAATTTGTATGACCTAGAAAGTCAAGGGGAGTTAGATCCGCTCCTCGAAACTAGTGCAGCCTAGAGCCGCTTTTGCATTAAAGTTTAAGTTCAAGGATAGAGGATGTGAAATTAGCATTTATCGTAGACCCTATTGACAAACTCGATCCGGGACACGATACCAGTGTCGCCATAATGGAAGCAGCCCAGATATTGGGTCACGAGGTTTGGATAACTGAAGCTCACCAATTGACTGCTATCGACGGTAAAGCTTGGGCGAATCTTCTCTCGGTTCGACTCAAACCAGTAGAGTTAGTAGAGGGACGCTGGCAAATCATTGAAAATTGGTATCAAATCGACCATGGGGTTTTTGCTCCTTTAGAGGAGATGGACGCAGTATTTATGCGTACCGATCCTCCCGTTACTATTCCCTATCTCTATGCCACCTATATTTTGGATTTAATCGACCCGACTAAAACCCTAGTAATCAATTCTCCACGAGGATTGAGGACTGCCAATGAGAAAATGTATGCATTGCAGTTTCCTTCGGTAATTCCCCACACCCTTGTCAGTCAAGATAAGTCGGTAATTCGGAAATTTGTCGAGGAAAAACAAGCGGTAATTCTCAAGCCTCTAGGAGGAAAAGCAGGAGAAGGAATCTTATTTTTGCAGGTAGGCGATCGCAATTTTAATTCCCTCATCGAAATTAGTACCCGATGGGGGCAAGAACCAGTAATGGTACAAGAATTTTTGCCTGCAGCTAAAGAAGGAGACAAACGGGTAATTGTCCTTGACGGTGAATCGATTGGGGCAGTTAATCGCATTCCTACAGGGAACGAATTTCGCGGCAATATGGCAGTAGGTGGTAGAGTCGCCCCAGTAGAGATTACGGACAGGGATAGAGAAATTTGCGCCGTCCTCGCCCCTCAATTAAAAGTTGATGGTTTATATTTTGTTGGAATTGACGTGATTGGTGGCTACCTGACCGAAGTTAACGTTACCAGTCCTACAGGGATAAGAGAAATCGACCGTCTTAACAACGTCAGCCTCGGTAAAGAAGTTATTCAATGGTTACAAAAGTTTGTAAGTGGATGAAGTACGTAATCAGTGGTTTATTTATGTCCACCTACTTAGTACTGGTTGGAAACAAGCCCGAAAAAAAGCAAAATAAGCAAAATAAAGACCTATCCTCTCGCTAAAAAGGTCAATCTCCCCGTCAAAAATCGAAAAAGAAGGCAGCTTAAAAAAGCTTATTCTTTCTTGGAAATTAACAGCAAGATGCTAGTTCATATTTTCCTCAAAGCTCTGGGAAGATTAGATGTTGGTTGGGTAAAATTATTCCTTACTTTGAGCATCGAACTACGATTGTGTGTTGTTAAGGGAATTAGCAATTTAATGCTGCCTATGCCATTACCTTAACCCATCCTTGGCAACAAGATTTTGTCATTAGCGACAAACAAATCAAAAGTTATCTCGGTCTAGATGCCACATAGCTTTACTAGAAGGCGTATCTTCCCTTGTTTTACGGCATCGATCGGGCGATTGGCTACTCCTAAGACGGCATTGCGAGCAAAACCAGTTTTAACTCTCAGCAAATCCTGGTAACGGTACTTAAACAATTTACAAGCTGAAAACAAGATAAAATATTTGCCAGTTGGGCTTTTTACGTCGAAGCAATTAGTAATGAAAGAAACTACTCCTGCTGCCATGCCACCCTGTTTTGACAAAT
>JADEWQ010000161.1 GCA_015207585.1 Pleurocapsales cyanobacterium LEGE 06147
CTTGGCGGTGGGACGCACCGATAGAGGAGTTACGCGCCGTCGTACGGCGCATAGTAACCTCCGTACTGCTCAGGGACGCACTGTAAGACTTACTTCGGTAAGCAGGAGCGAGTGAACTGAGAATCCCCCGCCTCCGGCGATGGGAGCGTCAATACCTTTCCCAATACCACCTTCAGCCAGAATAATGGAGTAATCCAAATGACTGGGGTAGGTAGTCGTTATGTGGGATATTATGTTGCAGGAATGTTGTCGTTATTGGGATTGTTGCCCATTGTTGGCGGCTTTTTTCAAGCTCTGCCGCAGCCAGTCTTGGGAGGAGCTACCATCGTTATCTTTGGCTCGATCGCATTTGCCGGAATCAATATTATTGCCTCTGAGGCAGTAGATCGGCGCTCCTTAATTATCGTGTCCGTTTCCCTAGCTTTGGGTTTAGGAGTTACCTTCGTTCCTGAAATTTTTGAGGATAAACCTGCAATTATTAACAATCTTTTCTCTTCGGGTATTTCTACAGGAGGTTTTACTGCTATTTTGCTGAACTGGCTACTTCCTCATCAACTTGGTAAAGATAGCGTTGAAGAATCTGCAGCAACCTTAGATACAGAGAATAGCAAGTCATGACAGGTAAACTAACTACTCACGTTCTAGATACAGCTCGTGGTTGTCCTGCTGCTAATCTGGCGATCGCTCTGTGGTTAGTAGAGCCAAAATCAGGGGAGAAAACTTTGCTAAAAACTACTAAAACTAATTCAGATGGAAGGACAGATGTTCCACTTCTAGCAGATAGCGAACTCGAACCAGGAGTTTACGAACTTGTTTTTGAAGTTGGTAGTTATTTTGCCAACTATTGCGATAATCTTCCCAATCCTCCCTTTCTCAATCGTATCCCGATCCAGTTTGGTATTGGCGATCCCAGTAGCAAAATTTGAAATGCGTTGAGGAAGCATCCTCTGTCAGTCTGGTTATCGAACATGACTTACCCATCGGTAAGGAATCAGAATTTAGCCGATGGCAATCGGAAATTATTGCTGCTTCCAGGCAGTTTCAAGGATATTTGGGAACGGATAATCTTCCTCCCGTTAAGGGAGTACAGGACAAATGCTATACCATCATTTATTTCGATACTCCTGAAAACCTCACTCGCTGGTTAGAGTCAGACGTTCGTCATCGGCTAATTAAAACGAGGCGAAAAAATTTCGGACCCTATCAATTTATTATTTATTCATTAAGAAACGGGTTTAGAAAGTTGGTTTTCTCGTAAAAAAAACTCGGAGAAGTCTCAATTAAATCTACCTCTTTGAACGGCACTCTGGCAATTTTTATCGGATTGGGATTTATGGTTTCAATATTCAATGCTTTTTTTGAATTTTGTAGAGACATGCTACGTCCCTACAAGCAAATTTTGTACGGGCGAACCGCCGTTCGACCCTACTCAGATGTGTACTTCCCTCAATTGAAAATTTGATAAATATCCATGTCAACTTTACTCGTTAAAAACATTCATACCCTGGTAACCATGGACGAGACACGGCAGGAAATTCGCCAGGGAGCTTTATTAATTCGAGACAACGTTATCGAACGGGTAGGGAAAACCGAGGAACTACCCCAAACTGCTGATGAAGTTTTAGACTTGCGCGATCGCCATATCGTAATGCCGGGTTTAGTTAATACCCATCACCATTTCTTTCAAGTCTTAACAAGAGTCGTTCCAAGCGCACAAAACGGTACTCTGTTTGAATGGTTAAAAGCCCTGTTTCCGATTTGGAGAAGATTAACGGCAGAAGAGGTTTATATAAGTGCCCAGATGGCAGCAGCAGAATTAATCTTATCTGGTTGTACTACTGCTAGCGATCATCTCTACCTTTTTCCCAACGATTGCACCCTCGATGAGGAAATTCGGGCAATTCAAAAAATTGGACTGCGTTTTCATGCCAGTCGAGGCAGTATAAGTGTGGGAGAGAGTCAGGGAGGATTGCCACCCGACTCGCTAGTGGAAAAAGAAGCAAATATTCTCAAAGACTCTCAACGGTTAATCGAGCAATATCACGATAATTCTCGCCATTCAATGTTGCGGATTACTCTCGCTCCTTGTTCGCCTTTTTCGGTATCTCGGGACTTAATGCGAGAGTCAGCAGCACTAGCACGTTCCTATCCAGGAGTCAGACTTCATACTCATTTAGCAGAAAATAAATCCGATGTGGAATATAGTCTGGTTAACTTTGGCTTAATTCCTGGAGATTATGCAGAGTCAGTAGATTGGCTGGGAGAAGATGTTTGGCATGCTCACTGCGTTCGACTCAGCGATGATTCAATTATTAAGTTTGGTAAAACGGGAACTGGAGTAGCTCACTGTCCCTGTAGCAATATGCGCCTTGCCAGTGGTATCGCCCCCATCCGTAAAATGCGCGATCGCGGCGTGCCTGTTGGGTTGGGTGTAGATGGCTCTGCTTCTAACGATACTGGCAATCTACTGCAAGAAGCTAGAACTGCTTTTTTAGTTGCCCGGGTTCGCGACTGTGATGCTGCAGCTATGACAGCCCGTGAAATCCTAGAGATAGCAACTCTTGGCGGTGCGAGAGTTTTGGGACGAAATGATATTGGCTCTCTTGCACCAGGAATGTCTGCCGATTTTATTACCATTAATTGCGATCGCCCTCAATTGGCTGGGGCACATGATTTAGTTGCAGCACTAATTTTTTGTCAGGTGGATAGTGTCGATTACAGCTTTATCAATGGTAAAAAAGTGGTCGATCGCGGACGACTGACTACCGTCGAACTAGAAACTTTAGTCGAAAAAACGAATCGAACTGCTCATCGAATGCTGATTTAACTCTGTCTCATAGCAAAAGTCCTATAATACGGACTCCAGTTTTAAGCCAAGAAATGAATTTCTTGGTCAATTAGATAAAAATGAAATAGCTATTGCTGTTTATTAGGACCTAGTGGTTGCGGGAAGACAACGGTACTGCGGACGCTCACGGGTCATGAAGAAGCTACTAGTGGCGATTTTTTATTGGCGATCACCGTTGAAAAAAAGTTTTTCGAGTTTGCTAAATATAGACGGTAACGATGGACGAGTTTACCTTATCGCGCATCTTTGTAAACTTACTAATAGCAGCCAAGTGGACAATTATCCTGTCTGCGATCGCTTTTGCCTTATGGAATAGTTTTAAACTAATTAGCAATTTTTGGTCAGATTCTATAAAAACCAAATGATACAATGCATACTGTATACAAAAATTGCAGGAAATAACTATGAGCCAAACTCAGCAGAAAAATAGACGAGTTTTTATTTGCGGTTCTGCCTTGCGCGGACAACCCGACCACCAAAATCTGCAGTCGGCTCAATTTATTAAAGAAGCTGCCACTCAATCGCTCTATCGACTCCATGCAGCTGGCGATGGCTGGCATCCAGCGATTTACAAAGTAGCAGAAGGAGGAATTTCTATTCCTGGCGAAGTTTATGAACTCACAGCCTTATCCAAGAGATATGATCGGTTACGGACGTACTCCGCCCGCTCCTCAATGGCCCGATGATGCTCGTATTGCGGTACAGTTCGTAATCAACTATGAAGAGGGAGGAGAAACTTGCATACTACATGGAGATCGAACTTCAGAGACTTTTCTTTCAGAAATTGTTGGGGCAGATCCTCTACTAGGCTTGCGGCACGTAAATATGGAATCGTGCTATGAATATGGAAGTAGGGCGGGTTTTTGGAGGCTGCATCGGTTATTTACTAAACGAGGTATTCCGGTGACGGTTTACGGAGTAGCGATGGCACTGGAGCGCAACCCAGAAGCTGTTGCTGCGATGACTGAAGCAGATTGGGAGATTGCCAGTCATGGTTATCGCTGGATCGATTACAAATATTTTGGAGAAAAAGAAGAACGAGAACATCTCCAAACAGCGATCGCCATTCATACTCAAGTCACTGGAAGTCGTCCCCTCGGCTGGTACACGGGACGCAACAGTATCTATACCCGCAAGCTAGTAGTGGAAGAAGGCGGCTTTCTTTATGATGCCGATAGCTATGCTGACGATTTACCCTATTGGGTGCATGACTACGGCAAGCCTCATTTGGTAATTCCGTATACTCTTGATAACAATGATATGCGTTTTGCTACCACTCAAGGGTTTAATTCCGGGGATCAGTTTTTTGCCTATCTACGGGATGCCTTTGACATCCTTTATGCAGAAGGAGAAACAACTCCCAAGATGATGAGCGTAGGATTGCACTGCCGTTTGGTAGGAAGACCCGGAAGGGTGGCATCTCTTGCTCGTTTTTTAGATTATGTTCAGCAGCACAAAAAAGTTTGGCTGTGTCGGCGGATTGATATTGCTCGCCACTGGCACGAGCATCACTTCCCTAAAAACATTTAAAACAACGCTCGCTCTTGAGATTGGATTAAACTATGACAGTTACGCTTGTTCCTAAAGTTAATAGCGATCGCCTCAATCGCAGTATTGCCCAGCTAGCTGAAATCGGCAAACTGCCAGGAGGTGGAGTTAGTCGAGTAGCTTTTACCCAAGCAGATTTGCTAGCGCGTCAGTTAGTTCAGTCTTGGATGATTGAAGCAGGTATGGCGGTAAGGATCGATGCAGCAGGCAATATCATTGGCAGATATGCCGGACTTAAAGAAGGGGCAGCTTTAGCTACGGGTTCTTATATCGACACTGTTCCAGTGGCAGGACGTTATGATGGCGTGCTGGGAGTCTTGGCAGGTATTGAAGTAGTAAAAATACTAAACGAAAATAATCTTCGCCTAGAACATCCCATCGAGGTAATTGTATTTACTGATGAAGAATGTAGTGTCATTGGCTGCAAAGCGATGGCAGGCAATATTAATAGCGATCCAGAAGATTACCGTCGCCGAGATGGAACCCCTATTCAAGCTTGTTTGGAACTTATTGATGGGAACTGGTCACAAATTGCCACTGCCAAGCGAAATTCAGAAGAGATTGCCGCCTTTGTGGAACTGCACGTCGAGCAAGCCAGCATCTTAGAAAGTACGGGAACTGAAATTGGCATTGTTAAAGGCATTGTGGGACAATACCGTTACGGAGTGACGGTGACAGGTCGTCCTAACCATGCTGGGGCAACCCCCATGAATATGAGACAGGATGCATTAGTAGCGGCAGTACAAATGGTGTTAACGGTTAACAGGATAGGCACGGAAACACCAGGAGAACAAGTAGCTACTGTAGGATACTTGAAGGTTTCACCCAATGCAGTCAATATCGTACCTGGAAGGGTTGAGTTTGCGCTCGATCTGCGAGATCTATCTCAAACTCATTTAGATGAATCGATCGGTCAAATGAAACGAGAATTTAAAGCGATCGCCACGGCAACTGAAACACAAGTGGAGATCGCTCAGAAATTGCACGTTTTACCCACCATAGCAGCTCCCCAGATTCAAAAAACAATTCGTCAGGTGTGCCAGGAACTAGGCATGAGTTACACCTACCTAGCTAGTCGTGCCGGACACGATGCTCAAGAAATCGGACGTTTTACCGAGATGGGAATGATTTTCGTTCCCTCTCGTTGTGGTATTAGCCATGCAGAAGATGAATACACTTCTCCAGAACAATGTACTCAGGGAGCGAATGTTCTGTTACAAACCTTTCTCAAACTCGATTGGTTTTATAAGTAATAAGGAACAGGAAACAGTCAATAATTGATAATTATCAATTCTCAATTGTCAATTATCCATTATCCATTGACTTCTGCTAGACAGTTTCAATTATGGGCGTGCCATCTGCTTGTATCCACGCTAGACGCTCGATCCGACAGGCGCGAGCATATTCTCTAATTTCTGTGGGAGAACGTCCCCCCAAATCTATTTCTACCCTGACTATATGTTCGGAGTTACGCAGTTTTTGGGCGTAGACAAAGGCAGCACTTTCTGCTTCTGGAGTTTTGGGAATCACTAGCCAGTCGCTTTTTGGGGTTTGTTGAGGCAGTCTGTCAGTTAGTAGCAGACAAGAGTGTAAGTCTTCGATATTGAGAGCAAAACCTATACCTGGAGAAGTTATTCCTTGAGGGTGATAGAGACCGAGGAGTTGGTCGTAACGTCCTCCTTTACCTAAAATGCGAGAACGCTCCTGCAAAGCGGTTGCTGCCACACCGCCACGCGCCTCGCCTTTGGCAAGATCGCCCCTGTAATTGACTACTTCAAAGACTATCCCCGTATAATAGTCAAAGGTTTCGATTAAACTCAAATCGAGAATCAACGGTAAAGGTTTAGAAAAACTGCGTCCGAGCAATTCGATTAAGGACTTTAGATTACTAACAATTGCCCGTGCTGAGGGGTCTAAATCTAAACCAGAAATTTTTTCTAATACGTCTTCTGCTTTGCCGCGTAGATCGAATAAACATAAAGCCCTTTCTTTTAATTGGGGTTCGAGAGAGAGGTTTTCTAAGGTGATGCAGTCTAAATGAGCGATACAGTAGCGTACTTGTTGCCTTATCGATTGGGGAAAAACAGCCAATAGCGATCGCGTTAATCCTGCTTCTCCTAACAAGATATGCCAATCGGGTATACCTAAATCTTCCAAGCAATGGGCTAGTAATAAGAGAATCTCGGCATCTGCTAACACTCCTCCAGCAAACAGTAATTCTACTCCGGCTTGATAAAACTCTAGCTGACGACCGTGATAGTTTTGGGGAGGATGGCGAAATACGTTAGCTCGATAACAAAGCCTTTGGGGATAAGTATTCTCAGCCATCCGCGTTACCGCTGCCCGAGCAATGGAAGCAGTTAATTCGGGACGCAAGCCCAAAGTTTTTTCAGAATTATCTCGTAACTGAATTACTGTAGATGGCTCGATTGCCCCACCTGCCGTCAGAGTATCGAGCCACTCTAAAGTTGAAGTAACAATGCGTTGATAGCCCCACTTTTGAAATACTTGTTGTAAGCGATCGTTGATCCAAGATTTTTGCGCTACTTCTAGAGGAAGTAAATCCCTTGCTCCGGCTGGTGGTTGATAGATCATTACTAACTATGAAAAAGAGTCGAGCGGCTTTTATGCTTTTTTCATTAATGTTTACCTCTTGTCATCTTACTTTTTTTTTGGAACCAAACAAACTACCAAAAATCCCATTCGTACTTGATTTAGTTGTAGATTTACTCGTATCGCTACGAGGGGAAGATTGAGTAGATTTACTACTATCCGTAGTATTTTTACTCTTATTAATCGCGGTCTTGCTCTTACTAAGCTTATCTAGTTCCTGCTTAATTTCAAGTACTACCGGATCTTGAGGATTTTCTTGATAGGCTTTTTTAATATGAATCTGTGCCATCGTTAGTTGATTTTGACGCAGATAAGCTTGTCCGATTAAGGCATGACAAGTACTATTTTTAGGCTCTATTTTCATAGCCTCTCGTAGTTCAGAGATTGCTTGAGATAAGCTGCCTTTGGCAATGTATTCTTTGGCACGACGGATATAAGAAGCTACTCTAGACTCCGAAGTTGGATTCGACCGCTCGGTTTGAGCTTGGTTATTTGCTTGTGTTGCTGTTGCTTGAGTCGGATGTTTGGAGGACTGGGTTGTAGTTGATTTTGTTATAGGTTTTTCCTCACGTCCTATTCCCTGACCCTGTTTGAGCATTAAGTAAACTAAATTCAGTTCACTAATTAGGGCTATTCTAAGAAGTGCTTTTTCTAAAGGTCGATACTGATCGGTGGTTAGGGTTTTGAGTAACTTACGATAAACTAGTTCTACATTATCGTTAGCTTTGAGTAATTCCTTTGCTTCTTCGCCACCAACTGTAATGCGATCGCGTTTTTCGGCAAGATGCTGACCGATTTGAGCTAAGACTATTTGATATTCGGCATAAGAACTTTTGCGCGATAAGTTTTCGTAGGCGGGATTAACAAGCTTGGAGAGAATTTCGCTCGCTAGCTTTTTCTCTAATTCATTGCCTTTACAAGTGTCGGGATGTAATTTTTGCGCAATTTGGAGGTATTTTAGCCGAATTTGTTTAGCATCTGCGTCGATAGGAACTCCCAAAATAGCATAATGGTCTGTGATCTTGAGTTTAAAAAGTCCTTGTTTAATGGCAAACGACATAATTAATAAACTTATCGACAAGGATCTGAGTGCTATGTACTATGTTTAGAGTTCCCTAAAATGTAGCGCAACTAACAACTTTTTTAGTCCAAGAGTTAAACTCAGTGTTGTTGAATAGCGAGATCCCATTTTTCCCAATCGAGACTTTCGTCTCTGAGAGAAGAAGAAGGAAAAAAGGGCTTCTTCCTTGCAGTTTCGCTGCCTGACTCTACAGTCGTAAACCATTGTAAAACTAAATCTTTTGACTGATGTCTTAAAAACGAAAAGAGTGCTTAATTATAGAGAGAGAAAAATCAAATCGTTCATCTCTCTCTAAAACTCAAACAGCAGAGAGACGGAAGTAAGGAAAGAATTAAAACTCCTGAAGGAACGCGCCTCGTAATCGACACAGCAAAACGGAGGTGAAGCCGATGGAACTAATCTATCGGGGAATAAAATATATTGGTAACGAGCCAAAATTGCCAGCAGCTATCAAAGCGGCAGACAATCATAATATTATTTCGCGCCAGTCGAACAAAGTTACGGTTAATGCCAATTTTCCCTTATTGGGATACCTAAAGCAACTATTTTCTAGGTCTGAGTCGAAACCAGTTTTTGACGAAGTTCAAGCAGGCAAGGGGCCGTGTGCGGAGGAGACCTCCGCACCTTGTGAGCCCCGCTCGACCGTCTCACGGCGGAGTATCTTGGACCCCATTACCTTTTGGTATATCCATAAAAGGAAATTTCTAGAAAATTTTTGGCTATTAGATGAAAGAGAAAAACTCGAACGCTGCTGGGAGCTGACCTTAAAACCCAAACCAGCAATTAATCAAAAAAGCGATCGCCCAATTAAATTAAAATATCGTGGTGTTACTTATTATCGTTAATTTGTATCGTCAATCGAGTAATTGAAAACTGGGGGAAGGGAAAATCGACAGATAACTAGCAACTGCATCCCTTCTCCATTGTTTTTTTCAAGCTCTTAACCGCGTTTTCCTTTAATACAATTGTGTTTGTTTTTCTTCTGCCAAAATCTGGCGATCGCGACCAACTCTAGTACCTCGAGTCCGATTTGACACGATAATAAATGCAGCTAGACCGACCAAAGGACTAATCAGAGTAGGAAAACCATCAAATGCTTCGGTAAAAATATTATTGGGGATGTACAATAGGGTATTTTCAATACCAAAGGTAGTCGGCATCATCACAAAAAACACTAGCCTAGTAAGCGAACCGAGAACTATACAAGAAAGTGCTCCTTGCCAAGTTGCTTTGGGCCAATAAAGACCACCAGCCAAAGGAACTAATAACCCTGCAAAACCCAAATCGAAGGCTAGCAAAAGTAAAACACCTGTTTGGGGTATTCGCAGAGCAAAGAAAACTCCCATTGCTGTAATTACAAATGCCATGATGCGGGTAATTAACAATAATCTGTCTCCTACTGCATTATGGCGATCGTCGTGGCGAATTCCCAAAATATTATGAGCGAGCACCGATGAAGTTCCCAAAATTGCTCCGTCTGCAGTGGATAGGGAAGCAGAAAGAATCGCAACAATAACCAAAAGACTTAGCAGTGGGGGCACTATGCCATTGAGGAGAGCATACAAAATTGGTCCATTGGGTGTTATCCCTGCTTGTTGGAGAATTTGCGGAGCTGAAAGAGCAATTAAGGAAAAAGGAACACCAATGACAACAGTACCAAAAGAACCGATCAAACAAGCCCTCTGGGCAGTTTCGGGACTATCGGCAGCAAAGATTCGTGCCATAAAATCGATCGCGACAATATCACCCAATCCTAACGCCAGCAGAGTTGCCCAATTAATTGCCGCACCAGCAGCAGGATCGGTTAGTTGCTGAAACCCTAGAGGTCCTGTATCGGCGTTGATTTCTATCCCAAAAGTCAAACCCATAAAACCAAATAACGCCAGGGAACCAATTAAAGCGATCGTTACTTGAATCGCATCGGTATAAGCAACTGCAAACAATCCTCCGCTGGCTGTGTAGATAAAAACAATAATGGCAAGCAACATTACCCCAGCCGTATAACTCGTTCCCAAAAAAGCCTGGAAAAGATATCCCCCAGCCACTAAATTGCCAGCCAGCAAAAAAGAAAAACTCAGTACCATTAGGATCGATGCGATAAACTCAGTCTGGCGATTGTATTTGACTCGGTAAAAATCTGGCAAAGTAATCAAACCCATCCGATTCATTGGCTTAGCAAAAAAAATTGCTGTTAAAAACAGACAGAGTGCTAATCCAAGTGGCAAGGATGCGCCAGACCAAAAACCAAATTCAGCAGCTAAATCGGTATTACCTAAAGTAGCGTTGGAATCTACTGACTGTGCCATTAATGTAGCCGCAGCCAGAGGCAGGACCAATCCCCGTCCAGCAACTAAATAATTTTCGCTATCTCCTTTGACTTGTTTTGCCGCCCAGACTCCAATACCCAACGTAGCAAAGAGGAATAGGAGAATTCCCCAAAACAGAATTTTTTCTGACATATTATTTTAATCCTGATTGGTTTTAGATCGACTAGATGCATATCAAGATGCATATAAAGTAGAGCTATTTGAATTTTTTACCCGATGTTCGATAGCTTTTTCCTAGTTTATATTTTCATTTCTTTATGATTGTGTGACGCGAGACATATCTAATCAAACCAGATTTTTAACAGAATATTACTGCCTCTTGCTCGATACCCATTTATCTCTTGATGCGGTGTTTGCCAACTACTGATGTAATTATTTCTAAATAATTTAAATGAAGGTTGTTGTTCCATCCAATTGCTCCCGTTAAATTTACCTGAAATAGAAAAAGCCCAAAAGGCTGACGGTTTGCCTACTCGTCATATCCTCCCGGGCTTTTTCCCCGCCGTGTAACTACCAAGTTATTAAAAGTCTATTACTAGCTAAAAGCTTTCCAGGTAGCTTGCTTCTCTCGGACCAGTCATTTAAAAATGCTGTTTTTAAATCGGAACCCTAGAAGCTATTTATCTTGAAAACTTATCTCTTTTTTTATACCCAAAATGTATTTAATACTACTAAAAATCGAGATTATGTTATCATTTCCTAACTAAAATCAAATATTACAGTTATTACAGTTAATACAAATTCGGGTATTATCTAATATTACTTTTTTGCTCTAGTCTCGAAATCAAGGCTGGAAGCAACTATATTAATTTTTATTAAAAAATCAAACTTTAGTAGCAAAGGGTAACAAAAGATACAGAATTTTTGTGATATTGTTTATATCGAAGAGTGAAAAAACACTGAATAGACAAAAAAACGTGGGTTTCTCCTTTTGTCACGGAGTTAGATAAATCTAATTCTGAAAAATTATCTGAAGACAAAAAGAGCGATCCCGCGCAGCGGGTGCTGCCGCACCGCGACGCAGGAACGAACCTCTCGAGCTTGTCTATTAACTCTATAGCATCATTACAATCAATCGGAGGTCAAATCATTATGAAACTACATTTTCGCGGTAAAACCTACGAAGGACCCCACCTCGAATGGGGTGTAACTGAAGGAGAAGTTGGTGGTTTATATAGAGGTTCGCCTTGGAAAGTTCATAATCTTAAGGAACAGCATCATTCTAGTCACAAACCCTTTTTACTAACCTACCGAGGCGTTCACTACACCAAGAGGTA
Source organism: Pleurocapsales cyanobacterium LEGE 06147 (assembly GCA_015207585.1). GTDB lineage: Bacteria > Cyanobacteriota > Cyanobacteriia > Cyanobacteriales > Xenococcaceae > LEGE-06147. The sequence continues at coordinate 11,695 of JADEWQ010000161.1, forward strand.
AACTTCGTTGTTGAACTTAATAGATTTGTAAGGAAGCTTTTGTCCGTCCAAAATTATTCGAGACAAAAGCTTTCTCAAGAAAATTGTTGGCGTACGAAATAGATCTATAAAATTATTGTTGAAAGCATTTTTTTATGAAAACAAATTATAGTGGCGTTCAAAATAAATATAAACCGCTAACTCTAGAATTAACGGAAGCAGAAATTATCAGTAAATATCAGGGAGAAAACTGGAGATATTGCTATCCCCGGCATATTCCTTATCTTCATTACAAATCCCACAGACAGCATCGGAGTTGTGTCAATAATAGTTATTCATTACCACTAACCTGTAAGCTGTCTGTAGAGCGATCGCCTTTAGCAGAAAATAGTGATGCGATTATAACAATTTTACAATCTCAACTAAAAGATAAAAAAGCCAAGCAAGCTCATCTAGATAGTGTTCGACGTAATTTGGAACGTCGCCTACAAGCAGCCAAAGTTAGTGGTAACCATCACCTTATCGATTTACTTACAGAGGAGTCGCAACAACTAGAAATGAGCGTATAATTCGAAATTAGCTGACTTGGTATTTATTCGATGTTGGGAGCATTCTAATTTTTGCAAAAATGGATGCTCCCAATCAATCACCAAAAGCGAAGGGAAGCCCATGGGGGATGAGCTTATATATTTGAGCTATCGACAAAAACTCCATCACTTGCGCTACCCTTGTCTTGTTTGATTGGAAGTTTGGCGATCGCCTTTGACTACAAAATCAAGTCCGTTTAATTAACCATAATTTGCAGCAGAGACATTTAATTATTAACTCCTGCTTTTTAGGTCTAGTTACTTAGTAGGTTAGATACTGCTCATTTTAGATGACAAAAAAGCTCGTCGCGTGGCTCAGCAAGTTGCTTTGAAAGCAATCAGAACCTTAAGTTTAAGTGTTATTATTTAGGGCTAAACACTAAGGTGTCCTTGCTGAAGTTAAGTTGGTTTATTTCTCTAATTCAAGTCAGCACTGAAAGAGAGAGAAAAAGGCAAATTTCTGTTATTAACTATTCGTGAATTACTGTTTTTTTAACAACTATCCTCTTGACTAAATTGTTTGGTTTTTCTAAAGACATCTCCAATAACTTATAATTTGGGCAGAGCAATAGTTTGGGCATCTTTAAGAATTTCATGATAACTAGCGATCGCCACGGTGGCTCAAGTATTAGAGGTAACGTATGGTAAATCTCGACCAA
>JADEWQ010000162.1 GCA_015207585.1 Pleurocapsales cyanobacterium LEGE 06147
GACTTCTTGGGGATGTTGCTCTATATATTTCCAGGTGTAATTACTCATTTATTTTGGCTTGTTTGACCAATTTATGCTTGATTTACTTTTTTAATTTTATTTATAATTGTATTTTGGAGATGTCTAAAATACTCTCATTAAGATAGCCAGAGAATAAATTCTCTGTCTCATAGCAAAAGTCCGTAGGACTTAAGTTTTAAGCCAAGAAATAAATTTCTTGGTGCAAGGTATTTATAATAGGTTTATGAGTAAGATTGTCTATCAGACAATAAGCGATCGCTAATATCAATTAAAAGAGTTAACCTTAGTTACTAATAATACTGAGGAGTTTGCTAGAGTTAAGGAACTCAAGCTAGAAAATTGGGTAGATAAAAAGAGTTAGTCACCAGTATCAGTCAGGCGACAACGCTCTGACGTGCAAGACTCACGACGCTTTTGGCGTTCTTGCACGAGCTTGTTCAAGTTTGGTCGTCCCGTCAAAGCAAGTCGCCAATCAGCCCAAATTCCATACAGAATGTCCACTAGAGAACCAATGATGGGCCATTTGGTAGCGGCATAAACCCAGCCCATACCAAGTATCTCGTAAACTCTGCGAAAAACCTCCATATTTTTGATGATGGTGCCGTCGGGAAGCACCGCATGAATTCGCCCCATCGCCGTTTCAAAAGAAATGCCTCCGTTCTCTTCAGGAGTGTAGTTATCGTCGGCAATGTCCACGAATGCAACTAACTCTCTATCCGCGTCCCGTTTTTTCAAAAAGTTAACCTCTCGCAGACATAGAGGACATTCACCGTCATAGAGAAGCTTAATTTTCCATGATGGGGATGAGGATTGCGATCGCGTAGATTCTTTTTCTGCTTCAGAGAGTTGAGTCTTTACAAGCTGCATGGACACAATTTAATCAATGTTTGCTAACTTGGACTAATAAGTACACTTAACATATATATTTTAAGAAAAATTAAGAATTATTTCTAAAATAAAGAGCGATCGCCTGCTCTGTAAATGGCAATATTTTGCCGCGATTAAATGTTACATTTCACCTATTAAATTCATGCCAGTTAAAAAAGTTCTCGTTACAGGTGCTACCGGACGAACTGGTTCCCTCGTCCTCGAAAAACTGCGCCAGCACCCCAATGAATTTGAACCCATTGGTTTCGCTAGAACAGAAGCGAAAGCTAAAGAATTATTCGGTTCGACAGAAAGCTTTTTCTTTGGAAATATTAAAGATAAAGCAACCTTAACATCTGCTCTTGAAGGATGCCATGCTTTAGTTATCCTTACTAGTGCCGTTCCCAAGCTAAAAGCACCACCTCAACCCGGACAGAGACCAGAATTTGAGTTTGAATCGGGCGGTTTCCCCGAAGAGGTGGATTGGCTAGGACAGAAAAATCAGATAGATGCAGCCAAAGAAGCAGGGGTTGAACATATTGTCTTAGTGGGATCGATGGGGGGAACTAATCCCAACCATCCCCTCAACCGTATTGGTAACGGCAACATCCTAATTTGGAAGCGCAAGGCTGAACAGTATTCGATCGATTCGGGTCTCGATTACACTATTATTCGGGCTGGTGGTTTACTCGATGAACCTGGAGGAAAAAGAGAACTGATCGTCGGCAAAAATGATACTCTCTTAACGAATCCGCCCAATGGCATTCCCACTTCTATTCCCCGAACCGAGGTCGCTTCTTTAGTCGTCCAAGCCTTGAGAGAACCTAATGCCAGAAATAAAGCCTTTGACGTTATCTCTAAACCAGAAGATGAGCCGTCAGCCGTTATTACTAGTAATATGAGCGCGTTATTTGCTCGGACTACTTCTGGTCTTTAGTATCGAAACAAGGTTATTTCATTCTTCATCTAATTTGTCCAAGAAATGAATTTCTTGGCTTAAAACTAAAGTCCGTTCAAACGGACTTTGGCTATGAGATAGAGAATTTATTCTCTGGCTATCGAAGAATGAAATAGTCCTAGCATCGAAGTTAGCTCATCCTTTCACGCCACTACCTACATCAGTAGGAATGATATATCGCTGAACGAAAAGAAATAAGATAAGTACGGGAGCGATAGAGATAACTGAACCGGCAGCAATTATTCGCCAATCGAGAGAAAAAGTACCTGCTAGATTGGCTACCCCTAAAGGTAAAGTATAATACTCGGGGCGATCGAGAACGATTAAGGGCCATAAGAAATCACTCCACGAACCGATAAACACAAAAATAGCCAGGGTAACTAAAGCGGGACGAATAGCAGGAATCATAACGTGCCACCAAATTCCTAATTCGAAACACCCATCCATACGCGCTGCTTCTTCTAATTCTTTGGGAACGCCTTGAAAAGCCTGTCGCAAGAGAAAAATACCAAAAGCAGAAGCCAAATTGGGAAAAATAATCCCTAGGTAAGTATTTCTCAAACCGAGATTAACTGCGAGAATGTAGAGGGGGATCATGACGATTTGGAAAGGAATCATGATCGTCGCCACCACAAGAGCAAAGATTAATTCTCGTCCGCGAAAGTTAAGACGTGCTAGGGGATAGGCAGCGAGAGAACAAAATAGCAAATTTAAGCCTACGGTGAGGATGGCAACGATCGCGCTATTACCAAGATAGATAGCAAAAGGATAAGTCTGCCAAACAGTCCGAAAATTTTCTAAGGTAGGCTGGCTGGGGAATAATTGAGGCGGAAAACTAAAAATATTTTCTGTGGGGGACTTAAAAGAAGTACCGATCAGCCACAGCAGAGGAAAGAGCATGGCTAGGGCGATCGCGCTTAATAGAAAGTAGGTTCCCAGAATTTTAGTGATTGGTTTGGCTCTCAACACGATTTAGAAATGAAAGATCTCGACGCTATTGGGAAGTTTAACGCCACTTTAAGTTTATGGATACAAAAAAATCCTGAACTCGAGACCGAGGGACTGCAACTGCGTTTAAGTGGAGGAAAGATAAAATAAAATGATGAGAGTAATCAACTGCAAAAGCAACATTATTGAAAATGCGTCAAACTCCCTACAGAGTTGAAGCTTTTTGGGATAGACAGGCACAAGTCTGGGTAGCAGAGAGTGAAGATGTCCCTGGATTGGCAACAGAAGCTAATACAATTGAAGTTTTAACTGATAAGCTAAAGCAGATGATTCCAGAATTATTACTAGCCAATCATCTTGTTTCTCCTGACTATGCTGGTCCTATCACTTTTGAACTGACTAGCCGTCGTCAGGAATTGGTTCAAGTCCCTTAAGGACATGGCTGCTTCATTAACTCCTCAACTAAAAAAACTACTTTCAGAAGCAGGTTGTTATTTTGAACGTCAGGGCAAGGGGGATCGTGAAATTTGGTACAGCCCTCTCACTAATTGAAAATTTGTTGTAGATAACTCTATCAAATCTCGTCATACGGCTAATGCAGTTTTGAAACAAGCAGGACTACCCAAAGCTTTTTAAGACTTATTTTATAAATCACTTTTAACAAAGCGATCGCCCTATTATCTATTTTCAGGAAGAAAGTTTGTTATCGAGACGTTGCACTTCCTCCGAAGATAGTTTGACCGCAACAGCCTGTACTGAATCTTCAATGCTAGAAATTTTACTCGCACCAGGAATAGGCACGATGCAGGGAGATTTAGCCCGCAACCATACCAGTACAATCTGATACACCGAGACATCTTTTTCTGCTGCTAGTTGAGCAATAATCGGAATATCCTGAAGCCGACTGACGCGGCTACTACCTCCTAAAGGACTCCAGGGAAAAAAGGTTAATCCTTCTCTTTCGCAATATTCCAACACGCCGTCAAATTCTGGCTGACGATGCCAGGGATTGTATTGGTTTTGGACGGAGACAATTTCTAATATTTCCCTTGCCTGCTTAATTTGCTCTACAGAGAAATTAGACACGCCCACATAGCGAATTAAACCTTCCTCAACGGCTTCCTTGGCTGGAGCTAATGCTTCCTCAATGGTATAGTTGGGGTCTGGAGCATGATATTGCCAAAGAGCAATTGACTTTTCGCCGCCGAGGGCTTCGTAACTTTGACGAATGGTTTTGCGTAAATGGTCGGGGTTGCCATTGCGAGTCCAGCTACCATTGGGACGCATCAAGCCTCCCTTCGTAGCGACAGTAACTTGACTCGTATCTCCTTTATACTGTTTAAGAGCTTTGGCAATCAGACGTTCGTTGTGATGTTTGTCCGATTCATCTCGACAGTATGAGTCGGCAGTATCGATTAAAGTAACTCCCAAATCCAGGGCTTTATGAATGACTGCGATCGCTTCAGATTCCGGTGGACGACTGCTTAAAGATAAGGGCATGCCTCCTAAACCAATAGCACTGATGGTGATATTTGTCTGATTGAGTTTTTTGGTTTCCATAATAAAGCTTTATTGAAGATTTGGCCTTTTTTGTACTTATTTCTAAAAATTAGTCAGTCTTCGTTCATATTGTGTTAGAAAAAAATATCTTTATTTGCTAGTTGGCTGCGAGCGCGCTGTTGACTTCTTATACTTATCCATAGAAACAATGGTTTAATGTACTTAAAATGTACTAATAAAAACTAATGGCTGCTAATATCGTATTCAGTTCTTTTGTTGCGGTCTTCTTTCTCTAGGTAGAGGATCGAGTTGCATTCGCATTTATAGAGGTAATTCTATTTTTTCTTTTTTCCCCGCGTCCCCATTTCTACCCCATCCGATATTTTTAAACGCAATTTAGTATTAAAATGGCACTCGATTCAGATAATTTCTCTACCTTAACTACTTCTTTTTCTTCGTTAGTGGGTTCAGAACAAGCTGTATGGCTAGAATCGCAACTGCAGCTACTACGAGACAGCTTGCGACCGGGACAAAAGAGTTTGGCGGACTGGCAAGGAGGACAGATGGCAGTTTCTGCCGTACCTGGTGCAGGAAAATCCCACAGTCTTTCGGTTGCTGCAGCGATCGCCATTGCCCGTAATCAATTATATGGTAGAAGGCAACTAGTAGTGGTAACTTATACCCGTTCGGCGGCGGCAAGTATTAAAAGTAAAATTCGCGATCGCCTTAAAGATTTGTATCTTCCCCCAGGAGGTTTTGTCGTTCACACTCTCCACGGTTTAGCCCTCAACATTGCCAATAGTCAGCAGGAATTATCGGGACTCAATCTCGATGAAGTCACGATTGTCGTTCCGAATGTCGGTCATCGCATTATCAAGGGATTGGTAGAAAAATGGATCGCAACTCATCCGCGCCGCTATCAGGTTTTACTCGAAGGAATGCAGTTTGATGGAGAAGAAACCGAAAGATTACGCCGTCAGTCAGTTTTGCGGACCGAAGTATTGCCCAATCTTGCCCATACTGTCGTGCGCGAGGCAAAAAGTTCTGGTCTTTTGCCAGGAGACTTATGGGAGTTGAGTCAACAAGCTACTGATGAATATCAAATTCTGGCTATAGCTGCCGGATTGTATGAAGAATATCAACAACTGATGCGATCGCGCAACCTGATCGACTACGATGACATGATTCTCGCCGCATTGCAGGTACTAGAATACGAACCCATGCGCCAGCTATGGCAAGATAAGGTCTTTGCCGTTTTTGAAGATGAAGCCCAAGATTCTAGCCCCCTTCAAGAAAGATTAATTTCTATTCTGGCAAACAACTCGCTCGATTCCGATACACCTCCCAATCTCGTGCGCGTAGGCGATCCCAACCAAGCAATCAATTCTACCTTTACTCCTGCCGATCCGATCTACTTTAATTGGTTTTGCAAAAGCTGCGAACAGCAAGGCAATCTCGCCACCATGGATCGGGCTGGTCGCAGCAGCGAGGCGATCGTTAAAGCTGCTAATTTCATGCTTGAATGGGTCAACCAAAACTGGAACAAAGGCACTAAACAAGCTGCTATGCAAGCAGAAAATTTATTAACTTTACCATTTCGCCAACAAGCTATTCGTATCGTCGATCCTAACGATCCCCAACCAGAAGCCAATCCCCCTTCTGAAGGTCGAGGTTTAGAAATCTACACTCCTAAAGATATTTACCAAACAGTCGAATTAATCGGTAAAAGAGTGATTCAACTACTTAGCGAACATCCCGAGAGAAATGCCGCTATTTTAGTCAGAGAAAATCGTCAAGGTCGTTTTCTCGCCGAACAACTAATTTATCTGCAACGGGAACACCAAATCGGAGTTTACGAAGTCAGCGAAGTTGAAAGACATTCCCAAATCCCCGAGGAAATGCTCAAACTCCTGCAATTTATTGACCGTCCTCATTCCCCAGATAACCTCAAAGCTGCCCTCGAAGTTCTCGAACAACGTGGTTTAATAGCCGCCCAAGACCTTAATGCCCTCGCTACCTATCCCGAACAATTTCTCTATCCCACACCCCTTCATCCTCAACCCAAACCTCAAGTAGAACAAGCCCGTCGCTATTGTTGCAATCTGCTGCGCGCTCGTTTGGAATTGCCTCACTATCAACTGATTTCCTTTTTAGGAATGGCATTAAAATACACGGGTTCGGAACTGGCTACCGTTCAGAAATTAGCAGACCGAGTCAATCAACAAATTAGTGGTAATAGTTCCCTCAAAACTACTATTAACGCCCTAGAAGAAATAGTTAGTTCCGAAAGATTTGAAGGAGTAGAAGAAGATAACGACGATCGCTATACCCGTGCGGGTCAACTGACAATTATTACCATGCATAAAGCTAAAGGATTGGATTGGGACTATGTCTTTATTCCCTTTTTGCACGACGATGTTCTTCCCGGTCAACCCTGGATTCCTACGGCAGCAAGATTTTTGGGCGATTTTACTCTAGCAGAGGTGGCTCGCGCTCAAATTCGTGCCGTAGTTCACAGTCGTTACGTGGATGGAAAAATCCCTATCGAACTACCTCAGCCAGCACTAGCATGGCAAGAAGCGGGACAACTCAAACAAGCAGAAGAGTTTCGCCTACTTTATGTAGCGATGACGAGAGCAAAACGTTTATTGTGGATGTCAGCAGCGCAGATGGGTCCATTCCGCTGGAATACTTTTAGGCATGACAGTGCTACAAATTTGCAACAGAAAAAACCCTGTCCCGTTTTACCTGCTTTGGTGCGTAAGTTTTCTCAAGCAGCGATCGCCAAATTTTAAAATCCAAAAGTTTAAAAGTTTATTATTACCAACCATCCGGTTCAATATCTTGTTCGTACCAAATTTCGATATCGAGTTCGGAAAGATAAAAGATAAATTAAAGCACTGTCAATTTGTTGAGAATTGCCCTTGAGTAGTAGGTCGAACCATCCATCTTCCTGTCCGCTTTTCCCTAAAATTGCGGCGAAAAGATTAATTTCTAGATTGTAGTAAGAGGCAAGTTTGTAGATGACAGGTTCTTGATGATAATTTTTGGGAATCCTGATTTTGAGCCGCACTTGCGTTGGTCGATTGCGTTGAGAACGATCTAGTTGCAATAGCTTAGACTCAGTCATCTCAAATTTCCTCTTGACTAAGTATAAAACGATTTTAAATAAAATACAATTGTTTTTAGATGCAATTGCCAGCAAAAACAGAGTTTAAATAATAATTCGCGCGATCGCCTATTAAGAACTATTCTTTTTTTTGAACTTTGTAGGGACGTAGCATGCTACGTCCCTACTGTAAACTGTTACTCGATTTCATGCTTGTTCGAGGATTTCTTCAGCAAAACTTTGCCACCGTTTAAAATGAAACGGTCCGGCTATAGAACCCCAGACTAACTCATCTGTTTCGGGGTCGAGTCCGCGATCGTAACTAAAAAATTCTTCTTCGTCGATCTCAAAAGTGTTATCTAAGTAAGTTATTTTGCCTTTGCGTTCGACCATACAGGCTTTTCCTGGTTTTATTTGACCTTTGAAACTGTGACCAGTCCATTCTACGGTCATATCGCAACCTGGTAATTTTTCAATTAAATCGGCAGTCAAGTGTTTTAATTTTTCTGGATTGCGAGAAGCACCAAAAAATTTTTCTTCCTCTTTTACTTTATAATTTTCTAGTTCAATCTGACCGTCAATCACGCTTAATTTAAGTATTCGTAGTCGATAGGGCTGATTGAGCATAAAATCATAGGCTTGTTCGAGAAATAGGCTCGTTCCTTTCAGCAAAGACTCCGGTAGAGGACGCATGCAAACGCGAATGTGAGCAAAAAGAGGAGGATTTGCAAAAGCTTGTTCTTGATTGCTAAAATCTGCCGCCATCCAGCGAGCTAGAGTTGTGATATCGCGATTGTGAGTCATAAGTAATTTTTGATGAAATATAGCTAAGTAACGATTCCTACCATTTTAGAGCTTTAGCGAACCTGAAAGTAATTAGAAAAGCGATCCCGCGCATGCGGGTGCTGCCGCACCGTCCAGCTGAGATAAAAACGCTTATCCAGTAGAGATCTTGGGATATTTGTCAAGAAATCTTGATCTAAATTGATTAAAAAATGTTGCCGATCTCTAGATTAAATTGCTACTGTGTGATAGGTCATTGTTCTCATCAAAGTTTGTAAAAAGGAGACCGAAAAATGTACTCTCTGTATGGCTTATCATCTTTGACCTCTGAAAAAGGTCAATGCTTCTCATCCCATTAAACAGAGGTGTACCCTGACCGATCGGCAACGAATATGCTCTTGAATTGTTTATATTTAAGCACTCGGGTTTAGTTAAGGCTAATTAACTATAAAGCCTGCAACCGAACTAAACTTGAATCTGCAAAGGGACAGTTTATGTCTCTACGTTAACAATGGACGACTTCAATATTCTGTTTTGAGCTTCAAGAATATCGAATTTGCTTAAAGTTTTAAGGAAGGATCTCAACTTTACTCGCCAATCCTAAGAAATTTTAGAGCAAATTCAACTCTATGTACAACTATTAGCGATTTAGTTAAAGAGCATTTTGCAATGGCAAATTCATACCGAGCTTTCTGCATTACCAGAAAGCCCAAATCGGTAGTATGCCAAGGAAATAACTTTGGAGGCTTGAATCAATGAATATTCGAGAAAAAATAGCTCTAGTTACTGGAGCTTCCCGTGGAATTGGACGAGCGATCGCCATAGAATTAGCCAAACAGGGAATTAAACGTCTGATATTAGTAGCGCGCGATCGCCAAAGATTAGCCGAAGTAGCAACTGAAATTAAACCATTGGGAGTGGAAGTTATCACCTTGGCTTTAGATCTGACTCAACCCATATCCACCAATATTGCGATCGCGCAAGCTTGGCGTAGTTACGGACCAATTCAGCTATTGGTCAATTGTGCTGGAGTGGCGCATCAAGCTCCTTTCTTACAATCCCAACTACCCAAAGTGGAAGAAGAAGTATCCCTCAATTTGATGGGTATGTTTACCATTACTCGTTCAATCGCCCGACGGATGGCGGCACAACAAGAAGGGACAATCGTAAACATGTCTAGCTTGATGGGTAAAGTTGCTGCCCCGACGATGGCTACTTATTCAGCTACTAAATTTGCTATTCTAGGCTTTTCTCAAGCATTACGCACCGAGCTAGCCCCCTACAACATTAAAGTAATTGCACTACTACCGTCTTTAACCAGCACTGACATGACACGTGACTTAAAGTTATTTCGTTGGGTAATGCCCATGACTCCCGAACGAGTGGCGCGATCGCTTATTAGCGGACTGGAAAAAGACGCTTCGGAAATTTTGGTAGGCTGGCAAAGTCATTTAGCCGTGTGGTGTCAACGTATTTTTCCCTGGTTATTGGAGAAAATTTTATTAATGGCTGCTCCCCTAACTGGACAAACGACCAAAAAGCACCTTGCTTCCCAGCAAGATTCGTAGGTGAACATTCAAAAATCGTTAATTTTGACTTTTAACTTTTGATTTTTGACTTAACTCAACCAGAGTTTTGGAGACTTATGCAAGAGGTTTCGTAAAGCCAGTATCCGTTCCTTTGCCGGCATGAACTAAAGCTAATTTTTTGTAACGTCGGGCGTGTTCTAAGAGTTCGGCTGCTTCTGTTTCGCTCACTTCTCTTGCTTTCTTAGCCGGAATTCCGACCATCAGCGATCGCGGCGAGACATCTTTGGTGACGATACAGCCAGCACCAATAATACTACCAGCTCCTACCCTAACTCCATCCAAGATTACTGCACCAATTCCGATTAAACACCCTTGTTCGATATGGGCTGCATGAACAACAGCTCGATGTCCAACTGTAACATAGTCTTCGAGGATTGTAGGTCGTCCGGGATCGCCATGTAAAATAGCCCCATCCTGAATATTAGTGTATTGACCGATCTCAATTTTTTCTACATCCCCTCGTACGACTGCGCCATACCAAACGCTAGATCCTTCAGCTAATAATACTTGTCCCATGACGACGGCATTAGGGGCAACAAAAGCAGCTTGAGATAGATCGGGTGAAGACCAATAAGAGTGAGTTAAAGATAGGGATTGATTCATTAAATCTTCTCAGCTGAAAACCCTGTCTTTTCTAAAACGGGAAGAAAGCCGAGTCCTCTAATTGATTTTTTTACTTTACATCTTCCCTATTTTAAGACTTACTCATAGCCACCAGGAAATCAATTTCCTGGCTTAAAGCTAAAGTCAGTTAATAACTGACTTGAAATATTGGTCCAAGGTACTCCGCCGTGAGACGGCGGAGCCTGCTTGGACTTCGTTAAGCTAACCCATTTCAATGGGTTTGAGCTTTGAGCCGGAACTTTAGTTCGCGGCAAACTGTTTTGCCTACACTTTTTCCTTAGATGGTGGGACGATGCCAACCCAATTGAGCTTTTTCTCGAGTCCTTCTAATAATTCAAAATCTTCTTTGGGTAGGTAATATTCGCCTAAGGCAGGTTTCTTCTCAAGAAAGGCAAATGCCTGCCGGAACTGACGCGAATCCGCTTCGATAGGCGAGTCAAAGTGGCAGGGTACGATCCGCTTAAAATTCCAGCTTGCTACTCGATCGGCCCAATCAATGGTTTCCCTTGGTGCTCGATTGAGAATGAGTTTTTGCAAAATGGGTGCTACCAATAAACGTCCGTCTCCTCGCAGTGCCTCGAAAGACTTGTGCCAGTCTTGCTTCCATCGGAAGGGAAATAAACCAAAATAACCTTGCTTGGAACGATCTGATGCCCTAAAGGCATTACGAAATACCCTATCCCATGGGAGTATCTCCAGCACGCTCGGCTGGAAGTAAAGAGCAAACAAACAGATGCGCTGCCATCCTTTGCGCCGATTTGTCCAAGTATTGCCGACGATATCGGATGCCCGATCCCTTGCATGAAAAAGTAAAGGGTACGGGTCGATTTGAACGATCGCCGGCGGCTCATCTGGCACCGATACCACCGAGTCGGTCACCATTAATGTACCCGATCGCTTATCGAACAAAGCAACTTCTGTAAAGTTTCCCAGTCCTAGCTTAAGGGGACCTAAAATCTCATAATCAAACTGATGGGCAAAAGGTGTATTGGTACTGTCTTTTGGAAGCACTTTAGTACGCTCTTTCGGGAAGCCGAGCCAGCTCAGGGGCAGGTTCAGGGGAAAGCTCCACTGAGCGGGAGCTACGAAAACTTGGGCTTGCGGAAATTGTCTGGCAAAAGGACCGACAAAAACCTTGTGTTCTAAGCCGGAGGCAGTCGGCAGGATAATATATTTGACATCGCCGTGTCGGGCTACTAAATCCTTGACAAGTCTTATACATTCTGGAGTCGGTGCCACTGGTGCATAGATGAGGAGTCCCCCTCCTTCGAGCTTAACGACAGTCATACGAATGGGCACCACGACATAAAAGATGCCTTGAAGTTGGTCGAAAGTCCAGACTGCATCTTTAACTACTTCGTTCCGGAGCGTCCGTCGCTTACCGTACGGATAAATTGGCACGGCAGGCCAAAAAGACCATGAAAAATCCCTAAAATGGACTTGTTGCTCTAGTGTTTTTTGCGCTTTCATAAGACTTCTGTCACTAACGATTCCTCCTCGATCGCTAAAATCTCAAAAGAATATTTTCTTAATCTCTAGTATTAACAAAAACTATTGACCTAATAACCTCTCTTTTATCTAATTTAAGCCAGTTAGAGGATGGTTCAAAGGATTAGATGTTCCTGTTCTCATCCACCGTCAAGTCTTGACCAACAAAGATGATAGTACTGGGATCTTGTCTTTGGCTTGTAGTGATTTAGACTGTCATGTTCTTGAGCTAGAAGCAATCTACCAAAAACGGGTGCATGGGGCAAATACGGTCCCAAGAAGGTTATTGCTCATCGTAGCGAGATGGTTTTTGTAAACGGACAACCTCTGAAGCAAGTCTTGCTAGAGAAGTATAACTATACCTGGCCGGATAGTTTCAGCGGTAAAGGAAATCATGAATACATTGGCTTTAATAATCCAAAAGATGTTTTAAAGCTCGGTACTTTTGGAGTAGCAGAGTTAAACGAGAATGGCAACAAGATCTATTTTCGACCTCAGGATGGAGTTGATTTTTCCCAGGCAAAGATAGAAGTTGCTACCAAAAGATTTCTCCTTCGCTTCTTCCATATAGAAAATGTAAATAAATACTTGGCTTCTAATGAACACGATTTGGGAAGACAATGAAACCAGCTTTAACAACTGGCGCGGATACAGAGCAGATTTTACGGGCTGGGCAATTGGAAGAGCTAAGCTTCACTTAGTTCGGAACGGAATATTTCGTCGCCATCAGTCTATTGGCAATATGACGCGAGGATTGTGGTTTGATATTGGCAACAAAAATATTCTTATCGAGGACCTCACTGCAATTCATAATATTCGCGGTTTATTTTTAGCTCCGTGAGCGGGAAGCCTCACGCTTATCCGCTAGGAAAGCGTTGAGAGGGGTTCGCTCCGCGTCGAGAGCGAACTTCTCACTAAGTGCCCAACATCTGTGATAATAGAGCAAATAAGTTT
>JADEWQ010000163.1 GCA_015207585.1 Pleurocapsales cyanobacterium LEGE 06147
CCTGGTACTGATTATTATGAACAACAATATCGAGAACGAATGGTGAACAATCTCAGGAAAAAGGCGATTTCTTTGGGTTTTGAACTAGTGGCTCAATCCCAGTAACTAATGGTGTTTCTCGAGAGCAGCCAGAGCCTTTTCCGCTTGATATTCTTGGGAAAAGCTAAAGAGCGCGTTGATCCAAATTACTGCCCAGATCGCCCAACCTAATTCTGGCGTTTGAGAAACAAAGGCGAGAATGCCAGCTACCCAAAGCAGGAGAGCCATAAAATGGGTTAACTGGTCGAGAAAACGAAGCACCAGCGAGCGAGAAGCTGGTTCGGGAAGCTCATTAAGTCCATATTGTTTTAATCTAAAAGCAGCTTCCTCTGTAGAAAGTCCCCGAGCAGATGTTCTCAAAGTTTCGTAGACTTCTGCTGCCGTTAGGGACCAGATTGGACGATGAGAATTCATAGCTTATCAGCTTTGGTTTATATCAGTCGAAATTCAGGGTAGATAAAAAAACTGATTGAGTTGTGAAGAAAATCAACCGCATTGACATTTCATAAGGCTACCAGCAAATAAAATTAAAGAAAATTAAATTTAATTTTATGGTTGATTCCTTACCCGAAACTTCTCTAATCAATCCGGGATTGCTGCTCAGTTTACTCGGATTGCTCGGCATTTTAATAATTCTTGGCAGTCTGCTTATTCCTAGAGCGATCAGCTTTTTAATTGCTCGTTTGGCTTCTCCCCAGACTAAAGAATTCTATCAAAAAATTATCACCCCTTATCAAGACTGGCTGGGATTAGTTGTTATCGTTGCTCTTGTCGATACTACTATTTTGCTCGTTCCCACACCAGCTTGGTTGCAGTTTTTTGAAATTCCTCTTAGTTTATTTGTAGCTATTCTGATTAGTTGGTTAGGCTCTAGTTTATTTAAACAGTTTTTCGATGTTTACTTATTAGAAATTGCTCTTAGAAATAAGCGTAAAGTTAATAGCGAACTATTAATTATCGCTAAACTTTTAGTAAATTTACTCATTGTTTTGATTGTTATTTTTATTTTTGCCGAGACTCATCGAATCAATCTTGTTGGTTTGATTGCTAGTTTGGGAGTTGGCGGTTTGGCAGTTGCTTTTGCAGCTCAAAAAACGTTAGAACAGTTATTGGGAGGTATTGTACTCTATCTCGACCGTCCCTTTGTGGTGGACGACTATATCGGTTTACCAGACGGCACGTTTGGGAGAGTCGAGTCAATTGGTTTGCGTTCTACAAAAATTCGCACCTCTGGTAAGGGAACTTTAATGATAGTTCCTAACAGCTCTCTCACTCAAGTTAATATTGAAAATTTTACTGGTGCTAAAAAAGTTATTTCAATTCTAGAATTGGCTTTTTATCGAGTAATTACTCAAGAAGAAAAGGCTTTAATTCGTCAGCTAATTTTAGAAAGTACAAAAGATATTTTTGGAATTAATTCTCGCAGCACAGAAGTAACCTTTAGAGACTTTACAAACAAAAGAGGTCAAGAAATTACCCAAGCACAAACAACTTTATTTATTTTAGGTGCTGGCGAAGTGTCGATGGAATTACGTCGCCAACTTCTCGATCTTGCTAAACAAAATCTGACACAAAAACTCAAAGAATACGGAATTGAGTTTAATATTGAAGAGCCGAATATTTATGTCGAATCACCAATTACTATCTGAAAATAAAGATAGTAAAGACTAGAATTGGTTAAATGATAGACAATTGCAATCGCATATTCGAGCGACAGCTAAAACCATATTGCTTGTTCAATTTACTCTGGCAATTTTTAACAAGAGTTTGGTGTACCATTATTCTACTAGTCTTGGTCTTCCTTTTAACACCAGCTATAGCTCAATCTCAAACATTTGCTCCGGTACTTGTTGATGGGCGGCAAATTTTCCAAGTCAGTAGTTACGAGTCGCTTACTGCTCAAGTAAGAGCAGATTGGATCAATTTTCAGCTTCAAGCGGTTGTGGAGTCTCGGGAACCTCCTCAAATAGCCATAGAGCAGCGCAACCAATCTCCGATCGTTCTTCTCAACGATCGCTACCTAATGACCGTTACTCAAAGCGACGTGGTTTTAGATCGCACCCCAAATGAACAAGCTCAGATTTGGGCAGAACAAATCCGTCAAGCAGTGCAACGAGCGCAAGCAGAAAGAAGCAGTGAATTTCTCTGGCAGTCATTACTCCTGCTGGGTATTGTTGTAATTTTGGCGATCGCTTTTCATTGGGGACTGGGATGGTTGTGGCGAAACTCTTTGGGAGAGACGACCAAGTTATTGACATCGGAGCGAGCACCTCCTGACTTCCAATTACACACCTTAAATTTATCTCTCAAATTAAGATTACAGTTAGCAAGAATAACTCTCTGGCTGACTGTCCTAATTTATGCCATTAATCTTTTTCCTTTTACTAGACAGTGGAGCTATCGCCTTAGCAATGGTTTGATTGTCGGCTTGACGTTTCCTCTACTGTTTATCCTCTTTTCCTTAATAGCCGGACAATATACTCCTTTCTTAGTGCGGTTGATTATTTCCCGATTATTCCCCCAAAAGGGAAAAGATATTTATCAAAATTTGGTTGAACCAAATACTAATTTATTAATTATCGCTAGCACTCTGATTCTTATTTCTTTTTGTTTAGTATGGATTGAGGAATACGAAGTAGTTTATAATTTCTTCCGCTTTTTCTTAGATTTGGGAACGATCGCTAGCCTTGCTTGGTTGAGTTCGCGCTTATTTAGACGACTCGTTCGGGTATACGGAATCGATGTAATTAATAAATTAGGGCGAGAAGTCGATGAATTACTCTTAGTATTTGAGACCTTGGCAAACGTGATTATCGGATTTATCGCCGTTGTTGCCTTTGCTCAAAGTCGGTTCGATTTGGTTGGCTTATTAGCTGGTTTAGGAATTGGTGGATTGGCAATAGCCTTTGCAGCTCAAAAAACCTTAGAGCAACTTTTAGGTACTCTTGTTTTATATTTAGACCGTCCCTTTGTTGCTGGAGAATATATTCGCTTGCGAAGTTCTCAGCAATTTCCTGAAGAATTGTTTGGTCGCGTGGAATCGATTGGTTTGCGCTCGACTAAAATCCGTACTTTAGCTAAAAGTACTTTGGTGATCGTACCCAACTCGTTTTTAGCCAACTTGGAAATTGAAAACGTCAGCAGGGGTAAAAAGGTGATGGTCTTGCTCTATCTCGATTTTGCTAAGTCTTTAGCCCAGCGGGAACAAGCGTTAGTAGAGCAAGTCGTTCAAGAAAGTACAAATACTTTGTTTGGCATAGACCCCGGCAGTACAAAAATCAGTTTTTTTCAGCCAGAGGACAAGCTGGGTACTCGTGCCAGGGTCAGCTTTTTTATTTTGGGTTCCAGTCAAGACTCCATCGCTCTGCGCAAGCGGCTGCTGGAATTAGCTAATGAAAAAATATCGAAAAAGCTAACCAATCACGGCATAGAATTTACAATGCAGGAACCAACAGTTTATGTGGAGTCACCCATGACTATCTAAAAACTTTACTTTAGCTGGCGTTAGAAGCATATACTGCTAGTGCGATCGTGCCACTTACTAACAATAAACCCAGCACGCCCAAAATAACATAGTTACGCTGTTGAGCTTTAGTTGGTGGTTCTGCCCGATACATTTTAGGTTCGACGGCAAAATTATTCAGTCTTCCCCCATCTTCTTTCGTATATGGCATGAATTAAATCCTCTCTATTTCGATCGTAAATTCTTTATAAATCTTAGTGTTATTTCTCCCAATCGTACAACAAAACTTTACACTTACTTTTTTTCTTTCAAAGCAAGGTGCGTTTTCGAGGTTTCCTTAAAAATTTCGTCCTCACCAAAAGCGCCGAGAAGCTTAATTCCTTATTTTGTCATTAGTCATTTATCCTTTGTGTCAATGACCAATGACAAAGGACACGAAATAGAATACTGTTGTTGCGCTCTACGAGCTTAATATTATTTTGAAGTCAATTGAAATATCCAACTCGAATCGTCAGAGGTGAGAGACATATTTTGATAGCCGAGCTTTAAAAATAATTCTGGCGTAAGTGCCGTCACGGCAGAAGCAATAAGTCCACTACCTTGAGAACCAATACCATAGCCGAGATCGAATTCCCAGCGATACTTATTTTTACCTATTTTTTCCCCCGAGTGTAAACGCCAACCCCAGGTAGTTAGATATTCTTCCTTCCGTTTAATGAGGCGATTTTCGTAGTTCAAGAACAGAGAACATTGAAAACCAAAATTTTCTGGCTTAAACACAATATAGTTGAGTTCTGAATTAATTTTTTCGCGATCGCTGATGTAAGTTAATTGTAAGGGACCAAATTGAGAGTTAATCTGCCACTGCCAATCTTTGTTAGTATCCCATCCAGCACTAGCAGAGACAAAAAAATCATCGCCTCGGAGAGAATATTTTACTCCTGCATTAAGAGAATCATTGTTAGTGTCTCCTTTCGCTACCAGCGTTAAAGCCGATGCGAGTCCCCAATTTAGATCGAATTTTTGATCGGAGTCGTTGCTGTAAAAGTTTAAGACAAAATTCCCCGATGGCTGAAAGCGAAGGTGGGAGTTGAGCACTAATCCTTCGTCTCCACTCATCAGAGAAATACTTGTTGTTAAAGGGGAATTAGCAGGCTGATAAGATAGTTGAGTGTAACCGAGCAATAAATCTTCATAAACAAAACCCAAACCCAAAGTCAGATCTTGAGCCACACCTCGATGAAAAGCAACCCCTCCTCGAAAATCTTCAAATTCTCCGGGTGGATTGTTTTGTTGTACCAAATTCTTACTGCCACCGCCAGAAAAAGTTAGAGCAGACATTCCCTCTGGTAACAGTACAGTTGAATTAACTCGAGTTGAGTTAGGTTTTTGCTGGCGAGCGGTTTTGGTGTCTCCCCATAGCTCAACAGCCGTTAAACCCCAATAATTAGCTCTATTCTGACTACGACTCGACCAAAAAGTTTTATGAAAACCTAGAGTAACATCGGCATGTTCGGTTTGATGAGAAAAAGGTAATTTCTTAGCAGATAAGCTTGCGTAGGCAGTGGAGTTTTGATTTAAAATTGAGCTTTCGTTCGAGAGTAGCCAATTATCTAAATTAATTACTGTATAGATATAATTAGGTTCTTCGACTAAAAGTGCATAATCTAAGTTTAGTATGGCCAAATTTGGGTCTAGAGGTAAAATGAAAGGATTGTTTTCTGTAAGCACTTTTGCCGACCAAAAAATACCTGTTTTTTGTTGGGTGTTGTTTTTAACTGGTAAATCAGCCCAAGCAGGATAATTGGCAATAAGGCAGCATAAAATGCTGGTAGAAAGTAAATCTGTTACAATAGCTTTCATTCATTTTGTGGGTAGTGAGAGGAGAAACGCTCAGCTTAATAACAGTTCAGTAAAAGAAATAGATTAAGGCACAATGATTAGACAAATGCATCTACTATCTGAGTAACACTTAAAGAAAAATAAAGATATATTTCAGCAATATGTTGAATTTATAAACTTTTTAGAATGAATGGCTAATACTACACCACTATTTTATTGTGATCTATTTAGGCTGAACAAGAATCAAGATCACATAAAAAATTAATTTTTTAGATTAAAGATTAGATGAATTTCAAAGGGAGGAAAATAAAAATTATGACCATAAAGCAACACATTGCTCGTTTTTCTAAGCGCGAGGGAAAATCAGTAGGGCGAGAACAAAAGTCATCTTTTCTAGACAGGAAGATGAGTAAACGTCTAGGCTGGTTGCTATCTTTATTGCTAAGTTGGAGTGCGATCGCCAACTTAGAAAATGCAGCAAAAGCCGAAAGCGCAACCGATGCTCCTTCAGAACTACGAGAAGTAGTCAGCCAAATAGAATCGGCGGCAAACGAACGAGACATAAAGGCATTGCTCCAGTTTTATAGTCCTGAATTTACCAATAACGATGGTATGACTTCTGCTTCGATGGCAGAGGCTCTAGAGCAAATGTGGAAAAGTTATCCTCGGCTTCAATATACTATGGAAATTCAGTCGTGGGAGAGAGTAGGCGACAATCTAGTTGCCGAGACAGTAACTCATATTCGGGGAGTTCAGCAAAGCCAAGGCAGAGCGATTAATTTAGATTCGACTTTGCACTCCCGTCAGTATTTTCAGAACCAAAAGTTAGTGCGTCAGGAAATCTTATCGGAACAGACAAAGCTAACTTCTGGCAACAATCCTCCAGAGGTAGAAGTGATTTTGCCAGAACAGGTCAAGGTAGGTCAAGAATATAACTTTGATGTTGTCGTAACCGAACCGTTGGGCGATAACGTCTTATTAGGAGCGGCAACGGAAGAGAAAACTGGCGGCGATCGCTTTCTCAATCCCAGCCCCCTAGAATTAGAACCCTTAGCATCAGGAGGCATTTACAAGCTGGCAACTGCTCCCGAGACTCCCGACGATCGCTGGCTATCTGCTATTTTGGTCAGAGGAGATGGCATCACGATGGTTACTCAACGAGTCAAAATTGAAGAATAATTGCAGTTTTTGACATAATTATTAGTTTTTAGCTAAAAATTCAGAATTTATGCCAAGTAGGGACGTAGCATGCTACGTCCCTACAAAATTCAGTCTTTTAAGGGTGGAGATTGTGATGGAGTAACTATTTACTGTTTTTATGACCAAATCTTTACTGAAAAGAGTTAAAACTTTGATGAAGAAGAACATCGATCGCCTAGGTCGAACCTATACGTAAGGTATATTATGCTGAGTAACCTGACGGGGTTCACAAGCGCTCGCGCATCTGAGCATCCCTAGGTGGCAGCAGGCTCTGCTGTGACCCTTCATAGCATAGGCTTGCTAACTCGCCCAGAAATTTAGCTCTAGCAAGTCATAAAGCGATCGATTTAACCATAATTTTCTAAGATCGAAGGATTGAGTACAAAAACAGCTCGCTGCTGCTTAATATGAATCAATTGCACAACGCTTTTACTCTATTTTTAAGCTTATTAGTCGAAGCAATACCTTTTTTATTATTTGGAGTTTTACTCTCGAGTTCCTTAATATTTTTGGTCGATGAGCGTCAGTTAATTACTCGCTTGCCGAAAAATCCTTTTTTAGGAGCGATTGTAGGTAGTTGTATTGGTTTTTTATTTCCAGTGTGTGAGTGTGGTAACGTACCTGTGGCAAGGCGTTTACTCCTCAAAGGAGTATCGCCTTCGGTAGCCATTGCCTTTCTTTTAGCCGCTCCAACGATTAATCCCGTAGTGATTTGGTCAACTTGGATTGCTTTTGGCGATCGACCACAAATCGTAGTTTTGAGAGTTTTGTTTTCTCTGGGCATTTCTATATTAATCGGCTGCATCTTTAGCGTACAGAAAGATCTACGACCCTTACTACAAGCGACTTTGGCAAAACGTTTAAATGTTTTGATAGGTGAAAGCACTGCGCTTTCTCCGGAAAGTTCCCGCTTCGGAGACGCTGCGCGTAGAAAACCGCTTGCAGCCGGAACTTGGTTCCGGCTTCGACCCTCTCAGCGCACTCAATCTTCAAAAACTGAGTCCATCGTTCCTCAACAGGAAGAAAAAGTGCCAGTTCTTCTACAGTCTGGTACTTTTTTACTAAATAGCTCGGGCACTCCCTCGCGATTAGATAGTTTTTTACCAGAAACTGTATCTACCTTTTATGCTTCAGTATCTCCTGTAGCTAAAGGGTGGCGTTTTCTGGATAATGTGGTACAAGAGTTAAGAGAATTGGGTGGCATGCTCATTTTTGGTAGTGCGATCGCTGTAATTATCCAAGTTTTTATTCCCCGCGAATTTGTCCTTAATTTAGGTCAAGATACAGTTACTTCAATTCTGGCAATGCTTGTGCTAGCAGGTATTGTGTCTATTTGCTCGACAGTAGATGCTTTTTTTGCTCTATCTTTTGCTTCTACTTTTACCAGCGGTTCCCTACTTGCTTTTTTGGTATTTGGTCCAATGATTGACATTAAGGGTATTGGTTTAATGTTGTCTGTATTTAAACCGAGAATGATTATTTATCTTTTTGCTTTAGCGGCACAATTAACTTTTATTTTTACCCTTAGTTATAGTTATTTTTGGTAAGGGGCTGTTCCCTGCGTTCGGCGCAGGGGCTTGTATGCCCCGTAATTTTCTGCTGAAATTGAGCTTTGCTGTCGATGATTTTTCTTTTTTCTGTTTTTAGTTTCTCTAATGGGTTTTCTCCCAAGCAGAGAAAAAAATTTGCCAAGATTAATCAGTGGTTAGATGTTTTCGCCTTATTGAGTTGGGGAATTTTACTGCTGAAATATTGCTTTACTGGTCAGTTAAAATTATTGATTCATCCCAATTTTTTTTGGTTGGTGTTAGCTACGGGGATAATTCTGCTCATTCTCAGTCTTACCAAAGGAATTGCCTGTTTGACCAGCAATGCAGAAGTTGGAGACAAAAACGACCATATTGTCCTTTTTCCTCCTGGTTTGGGAAGTATTGTGCTTATAGTCGTAGCGCTCGCCGGTTTCGCGATCGCACCTAATGTATTGTCTAGCCAGGCAGCTTTACAAAGAGGCGTTGCAGAAAATTTGCCTCTCACTCGTTCTGAACCTCAAGCCTTTTATACTTCTATTAAACCCGAGGAGCGATCGCTACTAGATTGGGTACGGACTCTCAATGCTTATCCCGAACCAGATGCTTATGCCGGACAACAAGCAAAAGTCAAGGGTTTTGTGGTGCATTTACCTCAATTACCCGAGGACTACTTATTAATTTCCCGTTTTGTGATTACTTGTTGTGCGGTAGATGCTTATCCGGTAGGCATACCAGTCAAATTGGCAACCAATAGAGCCGTTTATCCACCAGATACCTGGCTAACGATTGAAGGAGAAATGATTAGCGAAACTTTATCGCTCAATCGAGAAATGATGAATGAAACTGCACAAGCAGAACGGCAACTGGTTTTGGCAGCCAAATCAATTGAGGTCATCCCGACCCCAGCAGATCCTTATGATTATTAAACTAGCATTAGATAGGTATGAATAAGGAAATATTACAACCAATCGATAAATTGGCGATCGCCTTGATAGTGACCTTAAGTTTAGTTATTGGTTTTTTGGTTTGGGGTGGAAATGTCTGCGGGACAAATTGTTTGTTTCATACAGGGCCTAAAGTAAGTAATTTTAGCTGGCAGAATAAAAAGATAGGTAGAGAAGAGCGAGCTTTTTTGCTGACTTTTGACCGACCAATGGATCGTTCTAGCGTCGAAAAAAATTTGATAATCGAGCCACCCTTGCCAGGTAAAATAAGTTGGTCGGGGCTGCGGCTAGCTTATACCCTAGAAACTCCAGTTCTCTACGGAGAAACATATCAACTATCATTACAGGGAGCAAAAGAGAGGTTTGCGGCAGGGAATAAGTCTGGGGAAGTCATGGAACCCTATGTCAGTCAGTTTAGCAGTCGCGATCGCGCTTTTGCCTATATCGGTAGTCAAGGTGAAGAAAAAGGAAGATTAATTCTCTACAACTGGACTAAGCAGCAAAAAAAGATTCTTACTCCTGCCGATTTAATCGTGTTTGATTTTGAGTCTTATCCCCAGGGCGATCGCCTTTTATTTTCAGCAGCAGACGCAAGTAATAATAGTAATGCCCTAAGCAGTTTACAGCTTTATACAGTTACCACTGGCTTAAATAGCTACAAACCAGAGGAGCAGAGTCCCAAGATTAAGCTAATTTTAGATAATCAAGACTATCAAAACAATAAATTCGATCTATCCCAAGACGGCAAAATTATTGTCGTACAAAGAATTAATCGGCATAATCCCAAAGATTTTGGGATTTGGTTAATTAGAGAAAAAACTTCACCTCAACCATTAAATCGTTCGATTGTAGGAGACTTTTTACTAACTCCAGATAGTAAAATGCTGGCAGTTGCCCAAGGAGAAGGAATTGCTCTTTTGCCGTTACAACCCCAAGCCGATCCTTTAGATTTTTTACCTCGATTTGGTCGAGTTATTACTTTTTCCTCAGATGGAACTGCCGCAGTAATGGTTAACTATAATACCGATAATCCTAAGCTACGCTACACGCGATCGCTGTTTTACGTCAATAACCAGGGGGTACAAAAAGAACTATTAAATGTAAAAGGTTCAATTCTTGACTGTCAGTTTAATCCCACGGCAACCCATCTCTACTGTTTGCTGACCCAATTGCAATCGGGAGAAGAATATCGAGAACAACCCTATATAGCGGAAATCGATCTCGAAACTGCTACCGTAACACCCTTGTTAGCCTTACCCGAATATCAGGATAGTAAAATTAGTATGGCTCCTGATGGATTGGGTATTCTTTTCGATCAAGTTTTGACGGGGGAAGCATCTCAAGCAGTTAATGCTCCTACCTCGAATTCTGGAGAGGTAATTATCAATAGTCGTCTTTGGCTACTAATACCACCCTCAACCGATTCAGATAATTCTGCCAAGCATGAAGTGGAACAATTACCTTTTATTGGTTTTCGTCCTCAATGGCTACCTTAAAAGGTATTTTGGTATTTTGGATTGGGTAAAGATTAAAGTTAGGGAACAGGGAACAGTATTTATTCCTGACTCCTGACTCCTGTTCTAATTCATGTTTTTTGGCAATCGAGCCGCTGCACTTCTTTGATAACTCGCTCTTTGCTAGCGTTCAAATGGGCTACAATTGCTCGAACTGCTTCTTCTGAGTTGCGATCGCGCACTGGTTCATAGATGCGTCGATGTTCGGTACGAATTTCCAGAACATCGGGATTGTGTATTGTTGTCTGAATTCTTAAAAGCTGCATCTGATCGAAGACTCGATCTAAAAGAGATATTAGCCATCGATTGCTGCTACTTTGTGCCAGTAGACGATGAAAACGATAGTCGAGATCGAGAAGACGAAAGCAGGTTAGTTGATTCGGTTGACTGCTAACCTGCTTTTCTGCCTGTTTCACCATAGTTTCTAGCTCTTTTAGTTGAGCTTGGGTGGCGTTTTGACAAGCACCAGTTACCGAAAGTTGTTCTAGGGAAATGCGACAGTCATAGAGTTGAATAGCATCCGTTACAGAAAGAGTGACTACGTGTGTGCTTCCATGAGATTCGGCGCTAACTAAATTCTCATGCTCCAACAAGTGAATCGCTTCTCGAATTGGCGTTCGACTTACTTGTAACTGTTGGGCTAGTTGAGTTTCTACCAATCGCTGTCCTGGCTTAAGTTCTCCTGAGAGGATGGCAGTCTTAAGAGCTTGGTAGGCTTGCTCTTGCAAAGAGCTAGTTCGACGTACAGACCGGGGTGACAATGACAAATTATTATTTTTGATTATCTCAGCAGTAGTTATGACCATTTATATCCTAAATTGTTGCCTAATCCTCAAGGAAGTGTATTCATCACTACTTTATTCTTAAAAGCAATCAAATATTGTATTCAGTATACAACAAGTTATTATCTAATTCCAATTTAATTTGCTTTTTTAGAAACGTCGGCGACCACAAACGAGCCTTAATGATGCCTGTAGCGGGCGATCGCTTTTACTTTTTCTTCGATGTTCCCCTGCCCAAAGGGACTCCTGCCAATCCCGATAACTACAAAGCCGAACTGAAAGAGCACTTTCAAGGTTGGGCGCAACCAGTACAAAACCCGATCGAACTTTTCGATCCTTATGGAGTTGCCCGTCCAGAAATTCACGATGTGGGTCCTCTAGATCGCTTTGTCAAAGGTCGAGTAGCTTTATTAGGTGACTCTGCCCATGCAACTTGTCCGGATATGGGGCAGGGAGGCTGTCAGGCAATGGAAGATGTCCTAGTGCTTACTAATTATTTAACGACCACTAATGTGAGTGTGGAAGATGCCCTGAAACGTTACGAAATAGAACGTAAAGCCAGAGCCAATGCCGTAGTACAGAAAGCACGAAAACGGGCGAAGCAAATTCATGGTAAAAACCCAGTAGTGACTCAACAATGGTACGAGCAACTAGCAGCAGAAAAACCAACAGAAGTTACCGATGCGATCGCCATAGTCATTCTGGCAGGTCCGATGCGATAAACGTCGTCCAACGAGCGATCGGCTAAAAATTCAGGAAACAAAGATGGCACAAGCAAAACAAGAGTTAGTTATAGAGGAATCTCAAACCAAAAACGAACCGAAGATTTATACAGAACTGATCTATGGCTTGAACGACAGATCAAAAGTAGCCGAAGCGATTTTGGTAGCAATTCAGCATGTCAATAACAAATATTTGAGGATGGAGCAATTTTTATTGGTTTGATAATTGGCTACTTACTCTCAATTATTTTAGGAATTGTTAAATTTGACGGTTTGAGCCAACTTTCTTTCTTCTCTTTTCCTCTTCCCTTTCGATATGGTCTTAGTTTTGATTTTGCCTTTTTTCTACCTTTTATTCTGCTCTATCTGATTACTGCTATCGAGACAATTGGCGACTTAACAGCCACTTCTGCCGTTTCTAAAGAGCCGATTTCCGGAAGTGTTTACATCCGCCGGATCAAAGGAGGCGTTTTAGGAGATGGGGTAAACTCTTTGATAGCTGCCTGTTTTAACTCCGTGAGCGGGAAGTCCCTCGACTCTCGGGATGAGAGCGAACTTCGCGCCTAAGCTGGACAGTTTATAAGCATATGTGTTATCAGAATGTATAATTAGTGATAAAGGTCGCAACTAATGTACAAAGCATACAAATACAGAATCTATCCAACACGAGAATAAAAAGAACTTCTTGCCCAACACATGGGTAATGTTAGATGGTTTTGGAATTTTGCTTTGAACCTTAGCGAGACGACCTATAGAGAAACAGGTAAAGGACTCACTAGAAATGCTATTCAAAAGCTTCT
>JADEWQ010000164.1 GCA_015207585.1 Pleurocapsales cyanobacterium LEGE 06147
GCGGGGAAAAAGCCTACTGTCCAGATGTAAGACGCAGTAATAGAGGACGAAAGAAATCTACTACTGTGCTGTCTGCTGGGTAGGAAGCCTACGGTTACTCGCAAGAGAACCGCTAGGTACTTCACAATGGATTATTATTAAGATTGAGTCTCATTAATTCGGCTACCCAATCCCTCATGAAATTAGGAGAAATTATCCAGCTACTGCCATATAGTCCTATCCAAAAGTTGCTGTTCTTGGTGAAAGTTTGCTTAACTTTTCTCAAACGTCCGATATATTCTGACTGACCTTTAAATCGAATGACAAGGCATTCAACTTCAAGAATCTTTGGATTCTACGACGGCGACTTTCATATTTTCTTGGTAACGAGAAATGAGCTGCCAGTTTTTCTATCTTCACGCTTTTATGGACTTGTATCAGCCACACCAAGATTTCTAATGTGATTAATTGCTCGGGACTTAGTAACGAGATAGCACATTACGGTATAATTCTTCTAGCATTTTGTTTCTTCGGTCGGATTTCTCTGAATTGGCCGAATCTTTTCGCTCGCAAAACGTTCCTCTTCCTTACACAGTCTTGCTTCTCACGGGGTTTTCACCCCGTCAGCGTGCGGAGTGTCAACTCGCACCTCTACTCTCGATGACCGAAGAAAGGAAAGATTACTATGGAACTTAAATCCGTCAAGATGCAAATTCCAGAAGGAGCCAATATTATCATTGGTCAAACCCACTTTATTAAAACTGTAGAAGACCTGTACGAAATTATGGTAGGCATCTCAGCCCAGGTCAAATTTGGTATTGCTTTTTGCGAAGCATCGGGAGCGTGTTTAATCCGAGTAGCGGGCAACGATTCAACCCTTCAGAAAATAGCGATCGAAAATGCCAAAGCACTGGCAGCAGGGCACAGTTTTGTGATTTTGCTCAAAGAAGCTTATCCTATCAACTTCTTAAATGGGATTAAGCAATGTCCGGAAGTCTGTCATATTTACTGTGCAACTGCTAATCCCGTAGAAGCGATCGTGGCGGAAACAGAACAAGGAAGAGGCATTCTCGGTGTTATCGACGGATTTTCTCCCAAAGGTGTTGAAGGAGAAAAAGATATTAAGGAAAGGCAGGCATTGTTGCGTCAGATTGGTTATAAGCTTTAATTTAAGAAAAATCTCTTCGTCAGCAATATAAATTTTTAATAGTTTTTATCAAAGGTATCTGTTCTCAAGAGTGATCTATACCTGAGGCTCTGATAAAGTCTGGTAACCTTGATAGTCTAAATATGGTTTTAGCTTCTGGCAGATTTCATCATACTTTCTCTCTACCTCTGGTAATAACTTCAGGGGGCGTGGTTCGATCGAGTTTTCGTAGTCTAAAGTTGCTTTTAATTCCAATTCTAAAAATTCTACAATTTTTAAGATAGTTGTCTTTGGTTCATTACATAAGTCTTCATACCTAACAGAGATATAATTTGTCTTTGGCAATGAATCAATATTTTCCAGGAAATAAGTTGTCGATTGAACTGCTTGTTTGGTTACTTGGTTTAATCCCAGATTAAAATACTTCGAATACAACATTCGATAGAAAAAGCGTTGCACTGGGTTGTTGAAAACTTTTATATACCGCTGGGAAATTAATCCGGTATAGGCATTCCACTCAGACAGCGAAGTACGCACAACTTTTAACTTGGAATTGATAACAGGAATCGGATGTCGATGGATAAAGATAAACTTAGCTTCTGGAAAAATGCTCTTAACATACATAAATCGAGGAAAATCCCACGGATTTTTGAGTAACAAAGGTTTGTCCGGATCGGATACGAATTGAATTTTACGACATAGCTGTTGCAAAACAGGTAGGTTTTTAGAGGTAATGAAAGACTCATCTCCAGCAATATTCTTAAGAATAAATCCATATTCTTCTGGCAAATCCGGATTTACCGTAACTTTATCAAACACGCGATCGCTTATTCCTAAAGATGTAAAGAGCGTCTCTAACTCCTGACGGACTTGATTTTCAGTTTTATTGATATAGTTAAACAAAATTTCATTGTATTTAATGATGTGATAGGTCTTAACAAAATTAAAACATTTCGTTGCTGCCAACAACTTATATAACAAGGTCGTGCCAGAACGATGATCTCCCATAATAAAGACGGGGCTAAAATTAACTTTTGCGATCGAGTCTAAGTATGGTTCGTCGGGAATGCGATTGATGTTTGTAGTTTGCATATTATCTATCCATTAATTATTTTGTGGAAGCTAAGACAGGCTTACCTGTTGCTACAACTTTTTCGATAATATCGGCGGCTCTCTTTACCCCCTCAGCTCGTTTAATCGCCTCTTGTAACCTGAGTGCATTCTGTTTATAAGAATCTTCCGTCAACACCTTTTGGATCGAGGTTCGCAATCTGGAAACGTTTACACTCTTGACGGGTACAACTTCACCACATCCTGCCCAAGCTATACGTGCTGCTATTCCTGGCTGATCGTTAGCAATGGGAATAGCAACTATTGGTACTCCATTGCTCAAGGATTCTAAAGTGGTATTCATGCCTGCATGGGTAATAGTGAGGGTAGCTTTTTGCAGCAGTTCTAACTGGGGAGCATATTCTATAACCACAGGTGAACCAGCAAGTTCTGGGAGAAATTCCGGACTAGCGGAACCTCCCAACGAAATCACCAATTGAGCATCTAATCCTTCACAAGCCTCAGCAATTTTTTGAAAAATTTCTATCAGGCGATTTTGCACAGTTCCCATCGAGACGTAAATTAACGGTTGCCCAGTTAACTTTTCATAAGGAAAACCAGGAACTTCTCGACCAACTCGACTATGATAAGGTCCTGTAAAATGGAACCACTGGGGTAATTGCTCTCTGGGAAATTCCAATTCACCAGGCTGTTGACTGATTTGAGCTAATTGGGAATAGCGATCGTTGGGATTAAAATGCTTGGGCAACTTCCATTCCTGACGATACTCATTAATTACTTCTGTGATAGGTTTGACGATCCGTTTCAACACCTGATAGCCTAATCGATTACGAAGCCGCCCCCACCAGGCTGCATTATAGTTCCAGTTTGTGAAATAAGGAGGGACGCTCTCTTCCCGATTCAGTACCACAGCACTGCAAATAGTAATAAAGGGAATTTTTAGAAAATCTGCAACAGTTCCTCCCTCTGGTGAAGCCTGGTCTACTAACAGTACTTCTACATCAACCTCTTTCATTGCTTTTGGGGCATCCCTCAGTATAACAGCTGCCCCATTGCTGAGAGTATTGACAGTATATCGCAATGCTGAACGACCACTTAGTTTGCCTAACTGAGCTAATGATTCTGCGATCGCTCCTTTGGGAAATTCGGATTCGCCAATCGCCCGAAATTCTAATCCTGCTGCCAGAGTTTTGGATTGAGCATCGAGTATCCCAACTAAAGTAACGCGATGACCGCGTTTTTGCAATTCTTTCCCCAACGGAAGCATAGTATTGAGGTGACCGGTTGATGCAGGACAGATCAGTCCAAAATGAGTCATACAATTTTTTCTACAGACGATAGGTTATCAAAAAAATAGCTTCAAACGCTGAGACTAAACCTTTTTTGACACATCTAGATCTTAAGGCAATTTCTTAGCATCCATAGGTAATATTGCACTATTTTCTTAACCTAAAAGGAGACTTGTAAGACGACAATATTTGAGAAATATCATCTAGAAACTTAGCATAAAGCACCTAGCTCTGAAACACTGTTTTTATTTCTAAATTTTTTAGTTAATAAACAACGCTGCCATAACAAACAAAGATAATTTAATGTCTGTGGTTACTCTTGTTGGGTTAAGCCATAATCAAGTCTCTATAATAGACCTGTCGGGAAATATAGTAGTGGAAGCAATTGAACTTAACCTCCTTACTCGAACTATTTAGCAATCACGAAATTTACCAATTTATTCGGTACGACGATCGCTTTTTTAATTTCCTTATCTTCTAAGTACCGCTTGGCTATATCTGACTCACGGGCATATTGCTCTAAAGCTGTTTTATCTAGATTAGCGGGGACTTGAATCGTACCGCGAGTTTTGCCCATTATTTGAATCACTAGAGTAATTTCATCTACTACCAAGGCATTGGGATCGGCTTGTGGCCAAGTTTGTAAATGAACTGACTCCTTATGTCCGAGTTGATGCCATAATTCTTCGGCAAGATGGGGAGCAAACGGTGCCAGCAAGATGACTAAATTTTCAATCCCCTCTCGATAAACGGGAGAGTCATGACAATTTGCATCTTTGAGAGCATTACTCAGCTTCATCAACTCGGCAATGGCAGTATTAAATTGATATTCTCCCTCCAAGTCTGCGGAAACTTCTTTAATGGCTGTATGAATTGCCCTACGTAATTCTTTTTCAGGTTTGGTACGTCCCTTGTCATTTGTCTTTTGAGAAGAAGAGGACTGACTTCGAGCAAATTCAGTTACTTGTGACCAAACCCGATTTAAGAAACGGAATTGCCCTTCGACATCGGCATCATCCCACTCTAAATCTTTCTCTGGCGGTGCTTTGAACAAAATAAACAATCGTGCTGTATCCGCACCATATTTAGCTAGCACCTGCTGCGGATCCACACCGTTGTATTTGGACTTAGACATCTTCTCGTAGAAGACAGACAAAGGTTCGCCTGTTGCAGGATCTTTGGGGTTTTCAGGATTTACTTCTGCTGGCGGAATATATTTACCCGTGTTGGGATTTTTATAAGTTATTCCCTGTACCATTCCCTGGGTTAATAAGCGTTGGAAGGGTTCGTCAAAGTCGAGTAAGCCTCTGTCACGCAAAACTTTGGTAAAGAAACGGGAATAAAGTAGGTGCAAGATAGCGTGTTCGATACCACCCACGTATTGATCTACCGGCATCCAGTCATTTACTTTTTCTGACTCAAAAGCTTTCTCTTCATTGTTGGCATCGGTGTAGCGAAGAAAATACCAAGAAGAATCGATAAAGGTATCCATAGTATCGGTTTCTCGTTTGGCAGGTTCGCCACAACTAGGACAGGGTACATCTACCCATCTCTCTAACATAGCCAAAGGAGAGGGACCGCGTCCTTTAAACTCTACATCTTCGGGTAATTGAACTGGTAAATCCTCTGTCGGTACGGGTACTATACCGCAGCTAGGGCAGTGAATTACCGGAATCGGGCAACCCCAGTACCTCTGACGGGAAATCAACCAATCTCGCAAGCGATATTGTATTCTAGCTTTGCCATAACCTTGTTGTTCGGCATATTCAATTATTTTGATTTTTCCTTCTTCTGAAGCTATGCCGTCAAATTGTCCTGAATTAACCATAAATCCAGGCTCGGTATAGGCATCTTTCAAGTCTAGAATCGTTTTATTATCCTTTTCTGGAATAATTACTACTTGAATGGGGAGATTATTTTCTTTAGCAAATTTAAAGTCTCGTGTATCGTGAGCGGGTACTCCCATTACTGCTCCCGTACCGTATTCGTAGAGTACGTAATCAGCAATTAAGATGGGTATTTCTTCTCCATTGAAAGGATTAATCGCTTTACCGCCAGTGAGAATCCCGCGCTTGGGCTTATCTTCAGCAGTTCGCTCGATTTCGCTTTCGCTCTCCACCTCTTGAATAAAAGCTTCTACTGCTTCTTTTTTCTCACGAGTAGTTACGAGAGGTGTCAAGGGATGTTCGGGGGCGAGAACTACATAAGTAACCCCATAAACCGTATCGGGACGAGTAGTAAAAACCCCAATTTTCTCGTCCATCCCAACAATGGGAAATTCTAAATAAGCACCAACGGACTTACCGATCCAGTTGGCTTGCATCAATTTTACTCGCTCTGGCCAACCGCTCAATTTGTCGAGATCGTTGAGCAATTGTTCTGCGTAGTCAGTAATTTTCAGAAACCACTGTTTTAAAAGTTTCCGTTCTACTTTAGCACCGGAACGCCAGGAACGCCCTTCACTGTCTACTTGTTCGTTTGCCAAGACAGTTTGGTCGATGGGATCCCAATTAACTGCCGCTTCTTTTTGATAAGCTAATCCCGCCTTGAAAAACTCCAAAAATAACCACTGGGTCCACTTGTAGTAGTCTGGAGAACAAGTAGTCACTTCCCGATTCCAGTCCAAAGACAGACCCAATTGCTGCAGTTGCTGTCGCATCTGGGCAATATTTTGATATGTCCATTTGGCTGGGGCAATACCTCGGTCGATCGCTGCATTTTCTGCTGGTAAGCCAAAGGCATCCCAACCCATGGGATGAAGAACGCGATACCCTTGCATTCTTTTGAGACGGGCGATCGCATCGGTAATGACATAGTTGCGGACGTGTCCCATATGCAGGTTGCCCGACGGATAAGGAAACATCGAGAGGGCATAAAATTTAGGTTTGTTATGCTCTTCTGGCGTTTGGTCAATGCCAGACTCGGCCCAATAGCATTGCCATTTTTGCTCGATCGCTGCTGCGTTATATCGGGACTCCACCACTCAAGGTTCTCCTACTGGCTTAAATATCTATTTTTAATGGTTTAAAAATCTATTCTACCTTGAGCTTGCAAGAACGCGCAGCCAGAGCTTTCATTCGACTAACCTTTGAGTTTGACTACAGGCTGAATCTTTCAATTTTTTCTAATACCAAATTGGTGATACCACCGAGTCTCCTGCGGAGGACTGGGGCGCGGGGCTTACAAGCCCCGTGCTTTCCTTCCAAATATGGGTTAAGCTAACCCATTTCAATGGGTTTGAGCTTTGAGCCGGAACTTTAGTTCTCGGCATACATTTGGTCACGCACCTTTTTTCCCGTTTCTGGAAAATCGCTGAAAAAACCGTCTAAGCCGAGTTTCATAAACTGCTCGTACTCCCGTTCGGGATTGCCTTTGTAGTGGGGCGACAAGTAAAATTCATCGCTGCGGAAAGTGAAAACATGAACCAGTAAACCAGCTTTACGAGCGTTATTTATTAATATTTTTCCTTCTTCATTGCGATCGCTTTCTGCCGCTGGCACGAGTAAATGTTTAGAAAGACCGATACCTTTTGCATAGGTAGCGATTTCTGCCAATCCATCGGGAGTAATCAGATCTTTATAGGCACGAGGATTACCATTGGCAACAAAATCAAAGGGTGCCCCACTGCTATCAATCAGTTGAATCAAAGGAATATTTACTGCAGCAGCAGGCATGATTTTCTCATTTAAATCTTTTAAATTGGCAACTTCAAAAGATTGAATAAAAATCCGATTCGGATCAGTAAAGTTTTTAGCAACAAGGGTATCGATTAAAAGTTGACTCAGCTCGATATCGATCGCAGTACCATCTAAACACTTACCTTGTTTGGCAAAGTAAGTGGGGTGTTTGGTTTCGGGATAGATGCCGATTTTTCGTCCAGTTTCTACCTCAACTTGCTTCACTAAGTCGATAATTTCTGCCAGAGTTGGTATTTGAAACAAGAGATCGAATTGAGTATTATCGGGACGGATTTCGGGAATGCGCTCTATTGCTCGCAGTTGCTTAATTTCTTCCCGAGTAAAATCTTCTGAAAACCAACCTGTAATCGATTTTCCGTCAATAATTTTAGTGGTTAGGCGATTGCGAAACTGTTCGAGATTGGCTACGTTAGTAGTGGCTTCGTCGATGATGGGATCGCCATTTTTATCAAATAGAGGATTGCCATCTGCATCTGTCGTGACAACTGCCAAGGCATTCTCATGACGAGCGATTAACACTCCATCTCTAGTGGCAACTAGGTCGGGTTCAATGAAGTCTGCACCTTGCTCAATGGCAAGATTATAAGCACCGAGCTTTTCACCACCCCAGTGTTCGAGGGTATGTTCCGGACGCTCCCCACTAGCTCCTCGATGTGCAATAATAATTGGTTTTCGACCTTTAAGAGTATTCATCTTCAACGACCAAATCGCCCATACCTATTCAAGCGGACTTAATATTATTAACTGCCCATTATTTCTCCAGCAAATTTCTCGGTGGAATTTCCCGTCCCTGATAAAATTGCCGCTCTAACTTGCCCAAACCGAACCAAATACCTCCAGCGATAAGAACGGTTAAAGTCGAGATAACTGCTACTAACAAGCTGGTTTGACCAAAGACAAGCATTAATAAAGGAGTTATTGTCCAGATAAGTGCTACTAAAACAGCTACTCCTACCCTCAACCGTTGTAAATTTTTGAGGGCAGTACGGCAGCTAGCGCACTTTTCGGTATGGGAGTGATACCTATCTAGTAAAGCTGCCTTCGGTAGTGGCGGCGGCAGGGTTGCTCCTGGAAATGGATCGACCTTATATTGGTTTACCCAGGAGCGCAATTGGTTCACGAAAAGATCGGCTTTGGTTGGCAGATAAAACGCTTTAGCAAAGTTGGCACTGCCTCCTCTGGCTTCGAGATACCGTTCTTGGTAGTGCAGAAAAATCTGATCGTCTTCTAATACGTTATTTTGTCCGAGGTGAGAGTACCACCGCGGGGTGAGTTTGAGAAATAGCCTCGGCAACTTAGAAGAAAACTTGAAAGGAAAGCGGGCAAACAGCCGGCACTCTCCCTTACGGATAGGCGTTGCATAAACTACTGTCAGCGTCCTGCCAAACTGTTTGGAGGTGAGGTCATGCCACATCAGTCCGGGAGCGATGAAGGTTGTATCCTGTCGTCCCAACGCCCCCTTGCGAGGTCCTTCTGCCCAAGTTCCTTTAAACCCCCACTTACCTGAAGCAAGAATTTCTAATTCAACTGGAGCAGCGTTAGCCCGATTGCCTACACTTTTATGATGGGTATAGGGAACGTGGCTGGCATCGATGACATTTTCCATCAAAGTAAAAGCATCATAGGGCAAGTCTCGAAATGTATTGAGACAAATCCAGCCATCGGTATCTTCTTCGAGGGGTTCGACAACAGGAACATTAGTTTGAGGCGCATTCTCTGGCTTGCCGGGATAAACAAATAAAAGTCCTTGACGCACAGTAGTGGGCAAAGAAGTAGCGCAGGCTCGCTTAGAAGAAGTCGCGTTGCTTTTTTCAGTTTGCTGCGGAATGCGTTCGCACTTACCCGTCCCAGAAAAAGCCCAACCATGATAGGGACATTCCAACCATCCTTCTTCGTTTATCCTGCCCTCCGAAAGAGGTGCTAGGCGGTGTGGACATCGATCTTCAAAAGCTCGCCAAGTTTCTCCGTCCCTGTCCCACCAAAGGACGAGGTTTCTAGTTAGTAGCGTGAAAGAAGTGGGTTTAGATTTGTCTAAATCTTCGACATAGTGGACGGGATACCAGACTTCTTGCATGTCAAAGCGTTCTGGCTCGAGTCCACCAGCAGGAGTAGTTTCGCTCGGTTTAGTTTGAGGGGGTATGTCCGCGATAGAATTCACTGGCTCTAAAGCAGTGTTAGGCATGGTAAAAGCTTGAAACAATTATTTAAGTCTATCTATAAAAAATGTAACAATTTTGGCTGAGTGGCGTGGAGGAAAGTTCCCAAATCAGTCAATAAGCTAGAGTAACAACAGTTGTGACAAAAATCTTCAACAATATGGCGAGCGAGAAGGAAAAACGAGAAGCTGCTAAAGCGGCGTTACGGGAAGCTCTTGCTGTTCACGACGGGGATACTAAACAGGAAGTCGTAGCCGATGCGATAGAGAAACTCTGTTCCTTAAACCCAACCGCAGCACCAACTCACTCTGGTTCCTTATTGGAAAGTGAATGGCTATTGATTAGCGCGCCAGATTTTCCTCAAGGGGAAAAGCGTCAAGATGGGAAATTTGTCTACACTTTAGGTCGTTTGGCTTTTAATATGTTTCAACCAGTAAATCTTAAGATTGTCATCGACCGAGTTTTACAGCCTGTCTTGCCTTTAGAAGAAGAAGAAAAGCTAACTCACGATATTGTTGTCGAATTTACAACAGTAGACGAGCATCTGCCTCAACTTAAAGGAATAGTTCGCAATCTAGGGGTTTGCCAACCCATTAGCGATCGCGTGTTGCAGGTAAAATTTACCGGAGGAATTTTAGTCCCGCAAGATCTTAACCAGATTGAAGAATGGAAAACTGTCTTTGGGAAACAAGATCGACCTTCAAAGGTTAGTTGGCAGGAAAAATTGAAGTTTGGTCTGTTTAGATTGTTATTTGGTCTCGTTCCTCCCCAAAGCATGAATCCAAAAACAGGAGAAGTTTCTTTCACCATGCAGCGATCGCCTAAGGGGAAACTAGCAATTCTCTATCTCGATGAAGAACTCAGAATTACTCGTGGAGAAAAAGGAACGGTTTTAATTTGTGAGCGGCAGTAGTCTGACTGAGCGGGAACGCAGAGATTGAATTGATGTATGCGATCGAGATGCTGAATCTACCTATGGAGTAGCAGCGAAGCGAGAGGTTTGCTCCCTCCGCTCCCGGTGCGGTAGCACCCGCCTAAGCAGGATTGCAGGTGAGAAAAGATGCCAACCTACGTACACGACAAAAATTATCGAGTGCCAATCCAGACTATTCAAGCTAAGACAATCTCTGAGGTTACCCAAGCCTTACACAGTTGTTAAGGGGATCGCACTCGATAAGCAAGGTCAACTCGGATCGGTAAAGGAAACGAACACTTCTAGACCGATTTAGACGGAGGTGACAAACTCAGCAGCACTAGATTTTTCTTGGAAACTGCCAATGAATTCATCAATCGGAATAGCTGCCATGGTCATAACCCTTACACTTCCGCGAGAGCTTAACTCAGAAGCTATCCGCGCCATTTGTATATTGTCTGGTCCCTCAACGATATTGACGAAATCATAAGGTCCGAGTACGGCGTATTGCGAGAGCACTTTCACCCCCAGGGCTTCAAATTCCTTGTTAACTTCTTTGATTCGCTCTGGGTTATGTTTGAGAGTTTTGGCTCCCTCGTCAGTTAGATTGCTCAAAATAATATAGGTGGACATACCAAACCTCCTGGAGAGTCCTGTCAAAAAGCTTTTCCTCAAGAAAAAAACTTCTCTAACCGCCTTCCACCTTTAGTGTAACGATTGGCTAATTGACCCGATCTTAATAAATGTTAAGCAGCCATTTCAGTTCAATCAAGAATGTTAGAGGAATCTAAATTGGCTTGACCAACCAGCCACTGAATTGATTAAAGAGCCTTTCACTCACTCGACGATTACACCCTTAATACCTAAATCCTCTAAAGATTGCAAAACATTTTCTGCCTTTTCTCTATTACTAAAAACGCCTACTTGCAGCATGGGATTGCCTCGATAAACAGTAGAAAAAGCATCGGGGTAAAGCGATCGCACTCGTGCTTGTCGCTCTCTATCTGACGCTTCTACTATGACGTGATAGCGAATCGGATTGAGATTGGATGTAAAATTATCGATTCGAGTATTATTAGGCTGAAGGGTTGAAGATTCGGTAGCCGGGGCGGTAAATATTAATTCTCCAATAGAATTATTAGTCTGGGGTTCAGCTTGTAGCCGTCGAATAGGAGAAGAAGTGGTTGGTGCGTTTTCTGGAGCGATCGCATCTCTTGTCGATTCTGGAGAGGAGGGAGAGGGAGGAGGTGAAAGTGGTTTGGGTGGAGGTAAGGTTTCATTGCTGGAGAGAGCAGCATCGGGAGCATTCGCATAAATAATTTTTTGTTGTTGTGTTGTTTGGGCAACAATTGGGGTAACTTCTGCTTTGGAATCTGAAGGTACAAGCAAAATGAGCATCCCAACTAAACCCGAGATCCACTGGTTATTGCTAAAAATAATCTTGCTCAAAAAATAGCGATCGCGATAATTCATGTTTTTCTCCTGACAGCATCAACTCGATCGGATGAGATAATTTAAAGCGGCATGGTAATCGTTACGAGATAACGTATAATTGCCTAAGTTTATCTTTATCCGGTGTCAATAGGTGAAAGTTTTCGTCTATCACACTCCCGAACTCACTCCTGAAAACAGCCTCCCCGATTGTGCTGTTGTTATTGATGTTTTGAGAGCGACCACAACTATTGCTACCGCTTTAAATGCAGGTGCAGAAGCAGTCCAAGCTTTTAGCAATCTAAACCAATTAATGGAAGCTGCCGAAGCTTGGTTACCAGAAAAACGCCTGCGTGCAGGAGAAAGAGGTGGTGCTAAAGTAGAGGGTTGCGATTTGGGCAATTCTCCTCTCGATTGCACTCCCGAACTCGTCGGAGGAAAGCGATTATTTATCAGTACTACCAATGGTACTCGTGCCTTACAAAGAGTAGAAAAAGCTGCTACTGTTATTGCTGCAGCCATGGTCAATCGTCAAGCGGCAGTTAATTATTTGTTAACAACTCAACCAGAAACCGTTTGGTTTGTCGGTTCGGGGTGGGAAGGCAGTTATTCCCTAGAGGATACTGCTTGTGCTGGAGCGATCGCTGTTTCTCTAATACAGCAATTTAAAAGCTCGGCAGCAACGATAGCTGGCAATGACGAAGTTATCGCCGCGATCGCTCTTTACTCTCAATGGCAAGATAAATTATTAGAAATGTTTCATCACTCCAGCCACGGACAACGTCTACTCAGGTTAGGCGGTGATGAAGACCTGAAATACTGTGCTACAACCGATATGTTAGAGGTTCTCCCGATTCAAAAAGAGCCAGGAGTTTTAATCAAATATTGATATCTCGACTTTTGGCGGAAAATATAGGAAAGTTAGTGCGAATAAATTAACTATTTTTGCTTTTTCTGCTTATACCAATTCTCAAAAGTAGCTAGAGAGATAAAGCATCTAAAATATATTGCCAACCCGTCAAAGAATGAATAACATCCTCTGATAAGGAGTTAAGAATATTAGCAACTTTATATTTGACATCATC
>JADEWQ010000165.1 GCA_015207585.1 Pleurocapsales cyanobacterium LEGE 06147
CTTCTTGGGGATGTTGCTCTATATATTTCCAGGTGTAATTACTCATTTATTTTGGCTTGTTTGACCAATTTATGCTTGATTTACTTTTTTAATTTTATTTATAATTGTATTTTGGAGATGTCTTTTGAAGATGCGAATTAAAAATTCAAAGTAAATGTGGCAAGAGATACCAAAGATAGTCATTCGGCTCTCAAGAAGGTACAGAACGATCTAGAAAAAACCAGATGCGATCGCCCAGAGACACAACCTTGTTCTAAACATTTACCAGCATTGCAGTTCCATACATCACTGCCAGTCCCAGACCAAATCCAGCAAGACTAACTTTAGACAACCACAATCCCCCCTGCTTCTGTGCTGTGCGTGTCAGGTATGAACCTACTTCAACAATCACTTGCAAAACGGCTCCTGCCCCAATGCTCAAAAACAAAACTGCCCAAATCGAAGTAAACGCAAACGCTCCAAGCCACGTACCGACGACAGCAGGCAAACCCGCCAGCACAACCAAGCCAATTAGCGTCTTCAGTTTAGGGCGTAATTCAACCAGTGGGGCAGCGATACCAATCCCTTCAGTGATATTGTGTAAGGTAAATCCGATAACTAGAAGCGAACCTAAAGCTGCTTCCCCAACGGAGAAGGCTGCCCCAATTGCCAGTCCCTCTCCTAAGTTGTGAATCCCAATGCCTAATGCAAGATAGGTTGATAATTCAGTGCCTTCTGGAGCTTTGCCAGCACGTCTGCCAGCAACAAAGACGGCTAAGAAGGTAGCGATGGTAATTGCCCAAACAAGGGTACTTCCTGAAAAAGCAGCAGGCACTTTCGCAGCTTCTTCAATTGCTTCTGCGATGGTATCGACAAACAGAAAAACCAACATCCCGATTGTCAACGCCAGTAAAAACTTCATTCCCTGACTGCTCAAAGCTCTCAAAGCTGGGTAAAATAGCATTCCCAGACCAACTGGCATGATGCCTACATAAAGCCCCAACAGGGCAAAGGCAAGCAGGCGAGTGAGAGAAATCGCAGGGGTTTTCACTGCGACAGGAATTTCGTGTTCGAATCCGGCACCTGTATTAGTCAGTAAATTAACATGATGCGCTTCTCCCTCAACCCAGGGGTAGGTTAGGCGAATCCAAGCATTTGAGAGTCGAGGCAACACCCCAGGCGGGTCTTGAGTAAATTGCCAGTAAGCCCCATCAACTTGAACTTGAGCAATCTGCATCGGTTCGGAACCGTCGGCTCGAACGAGCAAGGAAATTCCCTTATCGTCAAGAATAGTTCGTTCTACAGTCAGTTGTTCCACAGGCGGCGCAGAACTTTGTAACGGTGCTAAAGGATTCGTCTTTAGAAAAATGCCAATCAAAGTCGCTAGTAAGACTAAAGGCAGAACAATC
This sequence comes from Pleurocapsales cyanobacterium LEGE 06147, assembly GCA_015207585.1. Taxonomy (GTDB): domain Bacteria; phylum Cyanobacteriota; class Cyanobacteriia; order Cyanobacteriales; family Xenococcaceae; genus LEGE-06147. Next base: position 1,389 of record JADEWQ010000165.1, read on the forward strand.
CAAACCCAAGGTTTCTGTGTTTTCATACCACCACCTCAAATGCACTCATCCAACCTAATTCGAGAAATTCCGATTGATGGGCATGGAACATATAGTTTCCCGGCTCGAAGTCTTTGTAAGAAAACTCCAAAATGCCGCGCTGTGCCTGCACCATCATGACGGTATCAATCGTACGATGGGTGGGAGTTAGGGTTGTTCCGTGATCGTAGAAGTCAAAAAAGTTAGCGTGGAGATGGAACGAGTTAAGTGGGTCAAATTCGATAACGTTAATTAGGTAAATCCGAATCGGGCGATCGCGTTCTACCCGAATTGGTCGTTTCATGAATTCGTGAGGAATTGTATTGACTGCGTAGAATTCATTCTCCTCATCAAAGTTTGTATCAAAGGCATTCATCACCATTACGAATTCCTGCCATTTAGCGTTTTCAGGCGTACCCAACAGTCGAGATTTGGTAGCCTCTTGCTGGTCGGGGTGCCGTTTTGGATCGGGGTCAATGATAAATGCCCCATAGAGTCCTTTGTGCAAGTGTCGTTTGAAGGGAACGGAGTGGCAGTGATACAAATGACACCCAAATGGCTTGGCATCAAATTCATACACAATTTCTTGTCCGGGAAATGCTTCGAGAGTGCCCGGTATACCATCCTGACGAGCCGAATGAATGCCGTGGAAGTGAATAGTATGCGGATGTTTTCCAGGGTTTTTGAAACGAATCCGAAGGCAATCGCCCTCCGTTACGCGCAACGTTGGTCCCGGAACTCGCCCGTTATAAGTCCAGGCAGGATAAGTAACACCAGGCGCAATTTCAATTTCTCGCTCTTCAACCCTGATTTCATACTCCCGTAGCGTGCGACCGTCTGGCAGTTTCGAGATTTTGCCAACATCCCAATCGGTTAACATTTTGCGCGGGTCAAATCCGTTGTGAGCCGGATCCACATCCCCCATTGTTATGTTGCCCCCATGCACCATGCCGGATTGGTGCGTTTTTGTATCATTGTGACTACCTTTTGACGGGTAAATTGTAGACTGACCGGAAGACGATTGGACAAAAGCAACGGCTGAAAACAACTTTCCTAGAAGCGTTCCAGCTCCTAGCAGTCCAACTCCTAAAAGCGATCGTCGAATTAAATTAGGCTGCGTAGACATAATATTTCAACAGCATCAGAAAAAGCCATAAAGAATTTTCATAATCCTTTCATAATTCAACTTATCATAAGAGCAATAATTTTCATAATCCTTTCATAATTCAACTTATTTAAGCTGCGATCGCGCTTCCTAGAAATTCTGCCAAGTCACAAACAACAATGGTCATCTTCCACAATCCCCACAATGGCAATAAATTATTCTTGTGCCTTCGGGTTTAGCAACTTAAAAGGGTAAATCGACAGGGCGATTGAATTCTATCTAAACAAAACAGAGATAATGACAGTTAAAAATGGATGTTAGGTAAATTTTTTGCTGAAAAACTTTGGAAACCAACAATTTATTCCTGAGATTAATCGTCTTGCCCCTAATTCCGATTCTATTTGCCTATCTGGAGTTGGGGGGAAACTGGTTTGCCTATAGAATGCTCGCTCGCCCCAATCTTTGGTCAATTAGCGGCACAGTTATCTTTTCGGTGCTGTACTCATTCGTCGCCGCCGTCATCGCTAAACGAATGAATATTGATTTGTCGCTTTTGATGGTGAACTATGGTTTTGGTTTTGCGATCGTTTCGTTATTAATAAAACTGGATTGGGGAAAATTGCCTCAATTTACCAATGACATTTTGAAAAATAATCCCAGTCTCTGGATTATTTTGTTTATTGCTGCATTAGGCTTTTTTATCAGTGCGAGCTTTGTTATTACATCTCCAAACGATGATAGATAAATTTATCTTTGCCAGATTAGTGTGACATATCATGGGGCATAGGCATCTGTTGTAAATCTCACATTAGCTATTGAGACAAATGCGATCGCAGAAAACTTATATCAGCATTTCTGTTTAGTCAAAAGACAAGCTGTCAAAGTAGAAAAGAAATTTGAGGTTTTGTCTGAGTGTAAAGAGAAATCGTGAAACTTTTGCTTACTTTACTGCGATTGTTGTAATGGGCGCGAGCATTGAATTGAGGCTCAAACGCGATCGCATAGAAAACATTACTTAAAAGAAGACAAAATCGGCAGCACTAAGGCTACTAGCTTCTACCCCGCTTAAACGCGGAATAAAACGACCCGTGTATTTCATAAGAAGTCGCAAGAATAATTTGGAAAATTGTTTCGTTAATATCTTGCATAGCAGTAACTTCTGTTAACTGAATCGTTTGCATTCCCTTGGTGATTTCTATACCAATCGTTTACGGCTAATGCGTAAGCCGTTGGCGATCGCCAGCAGCTCGCTAACTTCATGGGCAAAGACGGCAGCAGTAATGCTCAACCGTCCAGAAAGAGCGCCGGGAATTAGAACAGCCAGCACCAAAATTGAGAAGACAATATTCTGAAAACTAATGTGTTGACTAGCTTTAGCCAGACGCAGGACATAGGCTACCTTACTGGGATCATCGCCCATGAGTGCAATGTCTGCCGCTTCGATAGCGGCATCTGTTCCCGCCGTACCCATTGCTAAACCGACAGTTGCGGTTGCCAGTGCCGGAGCATCGTTGATGCCGTCCCCAATCATGGCGACCGAACCATAATGCTGTTCTAGCTGTTGGACAGCCTGCACCTTATCTTCAGGTTTCAGGTCGGCACGTACTTCGTCAATTCCCAACTCGGCAGCGATCGCCTTAGCAGTTCGAGCATTATCCCCAGTCAGCATTGCTACTTTGAACCGCATTCGATGAAGTTGTTCGATCGCGCGTCGAGCTTCTTGCCGGGGTTCGTCGCGAAGGGCAAACAATCCTTGAACTCGAACGTCAGTTCCAACTAGGACAACAGTCTTCCCCTCTGCTTGCAAGCGAGCGATTTCCGCTTCACCCCTTCCCAAAGAAATACCAAGTTGATTCCATAGTCCAGGACTTCCTACATAAATCGTTTGCCCTTCTATCTGTGCTTTTGCGCCTGCACCCGTCAGAGATTGAAAGTTCTGTATGTCTGTAATCTTGATGCCCTCTGCCCGCGCTCGTTCAACAATTGCTGTAGCTAGTGGATGTTCGCTAAAACGTTCCACGCTAGCAGCCACCCGCAGCAGCGATTGAGATTCCTCATCGTAGGAAAATACATCTGTGACTATAGGTTTCCCACGGGTAAGCGTCCCTGTTTTGTCAAAGGCAACTACTCTAATCTTTGCTAAGTTTTCTAGGTGAACCCCGCCCTTGATTAATACCCCTTCTCGACCCGCCCGACCAATGGCAGCAGATACGGCAACAGGAGTAGAAATTACCAGCGCACAAGGCGCGGCAGCAACTAGCAGCACTACGGCACGGATAGCCCAGGTGGTGAAATTGCCTCCAATCAAGGAAGGAACGAACAGCATGAAGATTGCTCCAACTAGAACTGTAGGGCTATAGCGCCGCCCAAAACGGTCAATCCAACGTTGGACAGTAGATTTCACTCCTTGTGCTTCCTCAACAATTTGAATGATTTTTTGTAAGGAATTTGAGGCAAAGCTTGTAGTAGCGCGGACTTTGAGGACTCCGGTCGTATTGATGGTTCCGGCAAAAACACCCTCGCCTATCCCTTTTTCAACCGGAACTGACTCGCCCGTCACCGCAGCTTCGTTCAAACTGCTAGCTCCTTCCAAAATCTCGCCATCCGTTGGAATGTGTTCTCCGGGACGCACTAAAAAAAGGTCGCCAACTTTGAGGTCTTTTGCGAGAACTTTCTCTTCATCTGTTTCAGTCAAGCGCGTGGCAGTTTCAGGTACGAGGTCAAGAAGAGCGCGGATGGCAGTGCGTGTGCGGGCGAAAGTATACTCTTCGAGCGATTCAGCACCCGCATAAAGAAAGACTAAAAAGGTCGCTTCAAACCACTGACCAAGACTAACAGCACCGAGGGTAGCAAACGCCATTAGTGCCTCAATACCAACTTCGCGCTCCTCAATAAATTCTTCCCAACCTTCCCGCACCCAATAGTATGCACCAATTAAAATGCCAAGACCATAAATAGCATAGGGGATGTAGGCGGGAACTTTGAAAAGACTGACTAGCCAGCCGATGCTGAGTAATGCCCCTGCAATTAGAGCATTGCGTATAGGGGGAAAAGCATACCACGAGCCAGAAAAGCCTTCCGCGTCCTCGTCGCGGTCTTCGACTTCCTGTTTGTGGAGTTCTTCATGCTCGTTTTTTTGGGTCATTATAATTATATTAGATCGTCTAAGCTTGCCAATAGGGTATAACCGTTTATGACTTGTCCTGAATATACTTAAAGCCCAGTTGAATTGAGAGTTCTGCTTTCGCTAGTTCTTCTCCGAGATAAGCCGCATGATCCAACAGAGTCACCCAACCTTTTTCAATGATTGTCCAATAAAGGCTTCTAGCATTTTTGCCTTCGATTACACTTAAAAGTGTGTTGTCGTAGGAGTAATGCTCCACTAGAATTACTTTTCTGTCAGATTGTGGAAGAATCACGAAATAGCCGATTTTGTCCATTCGGAACCTTACAGGCTCTTCGGCTTGAATTACTGGTGCGATCGATGACTGTATCACTTGAGATCTCTCGCCCAGCTTTGTGCAACCACACGATAAATGTTGCGTTTGAGAGAGTTCTTGCATCTTCTCGACTACTTTCTCCACATCCTCGCATTCAATTAAATCGACAACTTGTACCTGTTGACGAAAAGCTTCTATCTCTTCATAGGTAACGTTTTTCAATACCGGACGCTTACCTAGAGAACCAATCACTTTCATCCGGTTATCTACTCCATTTTCAGCCAGCGCAAGCAGGGTTTGTCCGCTATAGTGTCCCTCAGATTCTTTTCCTGCCAGTAGCAAAAATCGAATGGTTGGATTACTTATGATGTTTTTGACAATCTTATCAACCCCGATGTTTTCTGTCTCGGTCTTCCCTACCACACAGAGTTCTCTAGGTTTGAGATTCGCTAGTTGTTCAGCTAGCTCAACGCTAGCAAGTGTTGAAACTGCGATTGGGCAATCTTTACCATGACAGAAGGCAAAATACTCTCCGGGAACTGGAAAGAGCGCGTTTTCTCGCACTTCAAATGCACAACCTGACGAGTAATTTTGAGCAGATTCAGGAAAGATTTGGTAAATCAAATTGGTTGCTACTGCTGGAAAACAATGAGCGCACCCAATGCACGGATACTGGATTGGTTCCATCTGGCTAAGCCAGTACCGAGTATTTTTGAGCAAATCCGAGGTAGCGTCAGTCAGATTTGAGGATAGGGTAATTTCCACGTTTTCCAGAGTTTCCTTCATACAGCCACATCTCCGACACTTAGTAAGGGACATTCCTTCCTGAAATTCGGAGTAAATTTGACTGAACTGCTTACTTTGTAGCATTTTGCACCCTAGTTCGTTGTTGTGTGCTTCAACTTCCTGCCTTTAGTGTTCTTCATGCTCGTTTTCTTGGGTCATGACATTAAATAAAATGTATCAGTGCGAATTAAATAGGCTTTTCTGCTCGGTAGAGAGCCATTGTTCCAAACACAGTGGCATACCGTTTTGTTTCTCGAACGCTTTCAAAACCAGCTTTTTCAATGAATTTTGGTAACAAGCCGTTGACATTATCTGTTGTCGTCTCAAATCCATCGAGTAATTGAACGAATAGAAATTCCAAGCGCATCATTACGTTGTAAGGTCTTCCTCAATCAGCAATATGCAATTCTCCTTTTGGCTTGAGGACGCGGTAGATCTCAGAAAGCGTCCGCAGCTTATTGTCGCGACTCAAATGGTGGAACAATAAGCTAGAAACTACTCGATCGAATGAACTATCGGCATAGGGCAAATCATAGGAGAATCCTTGAACCAACGCGATGTTCGTACCTGACTTTTGCGCTTTAGTTCTGGCTTGTTTTATTATTGTAGGGTCGCAGTCGAGTCCGACAATTTCTGCTTGTGGATGAGCTTGCTTGATAGCTATGGTAAGCGTTACTGTCCCACATCCAAGATCGAGAACGCGATCGCCTGGTCGAATGTTTGCCTGTTGAAGTAAATCCGTTTTAAACGCAGATTCTTTAATTGTCCAGCCTACAATCGGATCGTATAAAGAAGTCAGCCATGAATAGCCAAGAGCAGGAATATATTTATCTCTGCTGTTTTGCATAAACCCTAAGTTGTTATTGCTGTTATTGCTCTTTAAGTTCACATCATCCCGCACATGGCAGACATTCCATAGTCAACAAAGTCGCTAACTTCTCGCCCGTGTTCGCGGATGACCGCCACCATATCGGGGTCATCAGACGTTTCTGTAATCGCTATCCCTTTAGACGTGGTTTCTAATTGTCGCTGGTAGAGATCGGCATTAGCAAACATAATAGGTAGGGTAGAACTCATCATCGAAAATTCCTGCCCTCCCTCGACGCGCTGATACATACTGGTAACGTGCTGTTGAATCAGGGCTGCTACTTGGGGATCGTCCGATTCGGTTACGGCGCGGATTCCTCCTGGAATCTCTTCAACGGTGCGGCGAATGAGGCTGTGATTGGCAAAAAGCTGGTGGACGAGCTGCATATCTCCTTGCATCATCCCACCGCCCATCATGCCCCGATTCATTCCCCTACCCATCATGCCGCCACCCATACATTGGGCAATGAGGGTTTCTTGACTGCCCGCCAGTCTAGGAACGGCGAACGCCAATGCTAAAGTCATGACAAAACAGACAATCCACAAAACCGACCTGCGTTTGATTTCCATTTTTCTCCTTGGCTAAACAATCAAAGAAACACTCAAGCGTATCATTACCAATCCAGGTGTCACTCCTAACAAAACCATTCCTAAAACTAATTTGCGATATATAGTAAACTTCCCTTCTCGTTGTTCAAAAGTCGAGCTAACGGGTGTAGTTATTTAAGTTGATAAGCTATCTATTGCTGCCTTCAACTTAGCTCTTACTTGCTCGGCTATGCCCTGTAGATTCGGATTTTCAATAGCTTGCATGGATGCTACAGGGTCTACAGCCGAAACTTCGACTTTTTCTGCCTTCTGTTGCACGATTACGTTACACGGCAGCATAGTGCCGATTTTGTCTTCTACTTGTAAAGCTTGATAAGCAAAGGACGGATGACAAGCCCCCAAGATTTTATAGCTTGGCATCTCTACGTCTAATAATTTCTTTTTCATTGCGGCTTGCACGTCGATCTCTGTGAGGACACCAAACCCTTCTTGCTTCAAGCCTTCTACAACTTTGGCGACGGCTTCATCAAAAGAAACGTTCAGGATTTTGCTGAAATAGTAGCTCATGATTGCCCATACCACTGTTGATACCATTGCTGCATTTGGTTAATTTCATCCGTCTGACTCTTGATAATCGATTGAGCCAAATCTTTGATTTCAGGACTTGGGTTTCCAGTCAATACCATCTGAGCCATCATCACTCCCATCTGATGATGGGGTATCATTTGCTCGATGAACTCCGAATCAAAGTCGGACGCATTTTGTAAAGCATATAAATTCGTCCCCATTTGAGAACCGCCCATCATGCAGCAGCCCCTGCCAGAACCCCAGCCATCCCAGTTCCCAGGTCCCCAGTAAGGCTGTGTATTATTGTTGCCTCGCTGCTGACGATTCTGGTTTTGCCAGCCCCAGTGCATCCCCGGACCCCAGTTAGGAACGTCTGTGCCGTACTTTTGCCTGTACCAAGTACGCATCTGTTCGATTTCTTGGTTTTGAGTTGTTTTAATCGTTTGGGCTAGTTGTTTCAGTTCGGGATGCTTTGCCCGATTCAAAGCCAGATCTGCCATTGCCACCGCCCCTTCGTGGTGCGGAATCATCATGGTGACAAAATGCTCCTGGGACTGCATCCACGAGCCTCTAGGAACAGTCGTGTTTCTAGGAGAAGTCGTGGGAGTAGGCGTTGTCGGATTCTGAGCAACAATAGTATTGCTAGGAGAAGAAGCTGGCACGATCGCTTGCTGAGAAGCTTTGGGAGTTGGAGAGAATGCTAAAGCTATAGCCGCACTGCCTGTCAGCACACCGACAAGACTAAAGATTAAAAGCTTTTTATTCATAGATACATCTCCTTCCCATGCAGGTGGGATGCTAACGCTTTATCTTTCTCATATCTCAATCATATCAGCAGATAATGATATGTTAATATGTCTTAAATATCCCTTAACAACGAGATCGATTTCGCTAATGCTCATCCAAGCTCAAGCCCAAGCACTTGCTTTAAAAGCCAAGCTTTTTCGCGGTTTTTCTGACCCTTCGCGCCTAGCAATTCTCGATGTATTGCGCGATAAACAACTAACAGTGACTGAAATCGTAACCCTGACTAGATTGAGTCAGTCAAATGCCTCTAATCACCTCGGATGTTTGCGCGACTGTGGGTTAGTAAGAAAAGAACAGCAGGGACGTTACGTGCGCTATCGGTTGAGCGATCCGAGAATTGCTACGATGTTGAGTCTGTCTGAAGAAGTGCTAGCAGACGTAGCTAAAGGAGTCTACCAATGTACTCGTTACGAATGTACAGAGAAGCGGGCGACAGATAGCTAGCTTCTTTAAAAACAAATCTTATATATTTTTTTATTTTTTTTTTATTAGGAAAAGTAGGGTATTTGATAATTAAAATCATCCCTACTTTAAGTAATATTTATGAGTTTAATTTTTATTTTTAGAAAGAAATGATAATTATTATCCTTATTCAAAAATCAAATTAAATAAAACAAAAAATATGAAAAATTTTTTGGCTTAGAGTAAAGTATGAATATGTATTCAAGTGTCTTAATTTGATCGAACCTAAGATGTAAAATGAAACAAACCAAAGCTAATCGCTCCGGCTGTTGTAGTTACGGCGATGAACCCCTACACAATCATAATAATCATAATCATGCTCATAACCACGATTGCAATCATAGGCATGGCGAGGGATATTTTGAGTTAAAAAGAGAACTTATTCCCGTTCTTTTAGTCGTTGTTTTATTTATTGTTGGTTTTGCTTTTGAAGAGATATTACATAATACTCCTTATTCTATTGCTGAATATATAGTTTTCATTCCGGCTTACCTTTTGAGTGGATGGAATGTATTAACTATTGCTGGACGGAATATTCTTCGAGGCAGATTTTTTGATGAAAACTTTTTAATGACTATTGCTACTTTGGGAGCGATCGCGATTCATAAGCTTCCCGAAGCTGTTGGAGTCATGTTGTTTTTTAAAGTGGGAGAATTATTTCAAGAATATGCTGTTGGCAAATCTCGTAAATCGATTAAATCTCTATTAGAAATTCGCCCTGACTATGCCAATTTGAAGGTTAATGGAGAAGTTCAAACAGTCTCTCCAGAAATGGTTAATCTTGGCGATCTAATCGTTGTTAAACCAGGAGAAAAGATTCCTTTAGATGGTGAAATCATCAGTGGAGATTCTCAGATTGATACTTCTGCTTTAACTGGAGAATCAGTGCCTCGTACTGTTAAAGTAGGAGAAACCGTTTTAGCAGGAATGCTCAATCAAACGGGAGTTTTACTAGTCAAAGTGACTAAATTATTTGGCGAATCTTCGATCGCTCGAATTTTAGATTTAGTGGAAAATGCTAGTTCTAAAAAATCGCCTACTCAGAAATTCATTACCAAGTTTGCTCGCTATTACACGCCGTTTGTTGTTTTTGCTTCTCTCGCTGTTGCTTTTATTCCTCCTTTAATTATTCCTGGTGCTACTAAATGGGAATGGGTTTATCGCGCCCTCATTTTATTAGTTATCTCTTGTCCTTGTGGGTTAGTTATTAGCATTCCTTTGGGTTATTTTGGAGGTGTTGGCGGTGCTGCCAAACGAGGAATTTTAGTCAAAGGAGCAATGTATCTCGATACTCTTACTCAAGTCAAAACAGTCGTTTTTGATAAAACTGGAACTTTGACCAAAGGAGTGTTTAAGGTAACAGATATTATTCCTAAAAATGGGTACGAAAAAGCTAAATTACTCACTATAGCCGCTCAGGTAGAATCACATTCAAATCATCCAGTAGCGCGATCGATTCGTGAAGCTTACGGTCAAAAAATTGATGATTCACAGATAAAAGATTATCAAGAAATCTCAGGTCATGGCATCAAAGCTACTATAAAAGATCGCATAGTAATTGCTGGAAATGATAAGTTACTGCATCGGGAAAACATCGAACACGATACCTGCGATGTGCAAGGAACAGTTGTTCATTTGGCAGTAGACAATCGCTATGCAGGTTATATTTCTATTGCCGATGAGATTAAAGAAGATGCCGAGTATGCAATTTCTCATCTTAAAAAATTAGGCGTAGAAAATACCGTTATGTTGACTGGAGATAGTAGAATTGTTGCTGCCAAAATTGCCGATGAACTGAGATTAGATTCTTATATAGCGGAATTATTACCAGAAGACAAAGTAGAGGTACTTGAAAAAATCATTAGTCAATCTGGAAAAAAAGATAAGGTAGTTTTTGTTGGAGATGGAATCAATGATGCACCTGTCATTGCCAGGGCGGATGTGGGAATGGCAATGGGGGGATTGGGTTCGGATGCGGCGATTGAAACGGCTAATGTTGTGATTATGACTGATGCACCTTCCAAGGTAGTCCAAGCGATTCAAGTCGGTAGAAAAACTCACAATATTGTTTGGCAAAATATTATTTTTGCCATGTTAGTTAAAGGCTTATTTATTGTCTTAGGTGCTTTCGGTTTAGCAACGATGTGGGAGGCGGTTTTTGCTGATGTGGGTGTAGCTTTAGCTGCTATTTTCAATGCGACTAGAGTTTTGAAGTAGAAAAGCTATTGGTTTTGGAGAGTGTATCTAATGAAATTTGGAAGTGTGATTGTTCTGTTATCAGTTTTGATCGCATCAATCTCTTTACCTGTTAGTGCCAGGCGATCGCCTATTGCCCCAACCAACCAAATTATTCCTAGAATACCTAAACCCTGCCACCAGTTAAGTTGCTTTTTCTGTCTCACTAGTCTCGTTTGATGTCTTCAACTTTTTAATCATCTTTACATG
>JADEWQ010000166.1 GCA_015207585.1 Pleurocapsales cyanobacterium LEGE 06147
TTGGTCGAGATTTACCATACGTTACCTCTAATACTTGAGCCACCGTGGCGATCGCTAGTTATCATGAAATTCTTAAAGATGCCCAAACTATTGCTCTGCCCAAATTATAAGTTATTGGAGATGTCTTGTGATTGGCTAGTCCCCGTTCGCGCAGCGATGGTTAAGCTGCATTTGGACTTAACCTCCTAAAAGAGGAATTATGGGTTGCGGCAAATTCAGGTGGTATTTCAACATTCTCAATTCGAGGGAATGGTAAGAACTGATGGAAACTAGATCGGGGGACTGAAATTCCCAATGAGCTTCGAGTTATAAATGATTATGGCAAGCATTGGCTCTGGGAACCAAGCTATTCCATGCCAATGAATGTCTATCGAGAAGCACTCTAGTCAGTGGGTAAACAATTTTATAAAGTGAGTTGAGAAACATGACGATGATGAACTTATCTCCTAAAGCTGTTCGATTTCTGGTGGAAGCGTTGGAATTTTGGTTAGCGGCGTATCAGACTCAATTGGAGACATCGGATTTGCATGAGGATGACGCTTCAGAGTTAACGAATGACATGATGTTTTTGGAGTCGTTGTTGCAAGAGTTGAGAGAAATGCAGAGCCGTGCCAACGTCACAAGTTTTCTAGGGTGGTTGCATCTTTATCTCAAGATGGGTGAGCGCGATCCGAGGAAGACCAAGCACCAGAGGAGGCCCGACATTTGTTAAGCAGAATCCGTCACAAGAAGGCAGAAGGGGTTTGAACGAGGGCAGAAGCCCGATAACATTTTAGTCAGCGGACTTGATACAACTATGTTAACGGGACTGGCCGGACTTGAACCGGCGACCTAGCGCTTCAGATTTGTGTAAGTTTCCCCACTCTCTGGACTATTCCTTCACCTTAGACAGTATGCCCTTAGGTGGTGGCCGTTATGTTGTAGACTTTTGCTATTTTTAAACTCCTCCTTGGCTGCCTACAACCAGTCTCTGCACCTTCTCTACCAGAGGAAGTAGAGCTTGGCTCAAGATTACCATATCCGTTGTCAGACTTAGGCTCCCTTGAATTTGACCACATTCACTCATGAAGTTTCCCTCACAGTGCCCGATTCCTCAGGAGGCGCTTGCTCTATCCAACTGAGCCACAGCCCCTTATGCTGATAAATCAGCGTTGACTAGATATAAAATTGTAACTCAGATACTTTCCTCCTACCAACCCAATTTCTACAAAAAACTTTACTCAAATACTAAATATTGCAACACAGTTTCATATCTGTATTGAATAAAGACCTACAATTATCATCGATTTAACACAATAAAAAATTAAAGAGGAGAAATCAATTTGATTTATTCAACTTTACTGTCAGCAGCTTCATACGTGCCTAACACTCCAGCGTGGACTCCCAAAGTAGGTATTATTATGATTCTGTGCAATATTGCTATTATTGCTCTTGGTAGATATGTAATTCAATATCCTAACGAAGGACGTTCTTTACCCTCCCCACAATTTTTTGGTGGTCTGAGTTTACCTGCATTCTTAGCTACAGCTAGCTTCGGTCATATTGTAGGTACGGGAGTAATTTTGGGACTAGCTTATTTAGGCGCGCTTTAAGTTGAAATTGAGGGCGGGTCTCGCTATCCGCCCCATCATTTAAATATTGATACGCGGTAGTCGATGCTTAAAACCGCAGAGAATTTCCCAAGAAATGGTATCTAAGGCGGTTGCCCAATCGTCAGCAGATATGGAAAAGTCTCCATCTCGACCGATCAGCGTGACAATTTCCCCTACTTGTAGATCGGGCAAATTACTGGCATCCAACATTAGTTGATCCATCGTAATTGCCCCTATCTGAGGCACCAACTGACCGCGAACGAGCACCCGAAGACGATTAGAAAGATTACGGGGGACGCCATCAGCATAGCCAATACCAACAATGGCAATCGGTAGATCTTGAGAGGCAATAAATTGATATCCGTAGCTAACCCCGCTACCCGCAGCAATAGTTTTTACCTGGGTAACTCTAGCTTTAACTTGCAAAACTGGCTTTAAATCGATCGCACAACGAAGGTGAGGGGCGGGATACAATCCATAAAGAGCTAAACCGACTCGAACTAAATCGTAGTGCAAAGCGGAGTCCCTTAGGGTTGCGGCAGAATTAGCTAGATGTAGCCTAGGAGGAACGATACCATGAGCTTTCAGTTCGGCGATGGCGCCACAAAAACGTAGATGTTGTAATCTCATTACTGTCGGATCTGGGTCGTCAGCAGTAGCTAAATGAGAATAAATACTGGCTATGGAGAGATAAGGGAGTTGGCGGACTAACCTAACAAATTGGGTAGCTTGCTGCCAATCAGTACCCAGACGAGACATGCCCGTATCGAGTTTGATGTGTACGGGTAAATTTTGCCCAATGACACTGATGGTGTCAGAAAAAAGTAAAGCTTGTTGGGGGGTACACAGAGTCACTTCTAGCTGCCAAGCCGCCGCCGCTCTAATTTCCTCTGGAGTGTTAATCGCACCTAAAATAAGAATGGGAGCAGTAATACCAGCTTGACGCAGTTCAATCCCCTCAGGGAGAGTGGCGATCGCCAAAGAATCGGCACCATGATGCAACGCTGTTTCGGCAACACTAATTGCACCATGACCGTAAGCATCGGCTTTAACTACTGCCATTAATTCTGTCTGAGAAGAGAGAAATTGTTTTAACTGACGAACATTATGAGCTAGAGCACTAAGATTGATTTCTACCCAAGCTCGTCCTTGACTGACAGTAGCAAATTGGTAATTATGGTCTTTTTGTACAAATCCTCGAACAGTTTGTTCCTCTCTCAACATGATCTAACGCTCCTCTACACCTACGCTACCATTCCATTAACCAAAAATATTAGACTAGAAATAGGGAACGTCAAGAATAAGTTCATGTCTACAAGTGAGAATTTGACTTTATCTTTATTTTTCTTTATTTTTGCTGTGGTCTCAAGCAATAATAAATCATACGCCAATAAGTTGCCTGTGTTACTATCTGTGATAAGCTACGTTAGTTTTTGGAGCAAATGGGCAAGGTTCTGGTGCTAAATGCCTCATATGAACCGCTCAACATCACCAGTTGGCGAAGGGCGGTGATTTTACTCTTGAAAGGCAAAGCCGAGCAACTCGAACATAATGGTAAATATCTTTACGCCGACTTCTATCTACCGACAGTTATTCGACTTCGTCATTACGTTCGAGTGCCTTACAAAGAAATTCCCTTAACCCGTCGTAATATTTTGGAACGAGACCGCCACACTTGCCAATATTGCAGTGCTAAAGGAGAACAATTAACTTTAGATCACGTTATTCCTCGTTCTCGGGGTGGAGGAGATAGCTGGGAGAACTTAGTTACAGCTTGTGTGCGATGCAATGTTAAAAAAGGTAACCGTACTCCCAAAGAAGCGCACATGACCCTTTTATGTCAGCCCCGTCGCCCCTACAGTAGCCTTCATTTTGAAATCATTAAATATACTCAAGGTAATCTCAATCAGGAATGGAAAAAATACGTCATTGGAATCTAAAATTTAAGGGCAGCAGCATAAGTAGTAAAGTGATAAACTCATACCACAGGCAGACAAAATAAATTTGATTTTTTTTGTATCTTAATTAATATTTATCTTGCCGTGTTATCGGTAATTTAAAATTACCAACCTTTTTTTATATGCCAGCTAAATTAACTAACTCCTCTAATCCCAATTCTGTAGTACATGAAATCCCAGATAAAGCCATAGTTAATCTATCTGTAGAGGGAGAGCAACCAGAATCGGCAGCAGAGCAAGGTACCAATTTAAAACAGATTGTTGCCAGACTCAAGGCTGTCTTGGAAAAACATCGAGGAGAACACCAAATCATTATACTCCAAGATTTTCCCGACCCAGATGCTCTCTCTAGTGCTTGGGCATATCAGCTAATTGCAGAAACCTGCAACATTAAGTGCGATATTTTCTATGCAGGAACTCTTTCTCATCAAGAAAATATCGCTTTAGTAAAACTAACGGGTTTGCCTGCTAAAAAAGTAACGCCGCAAGCATTTCAAACTAAAGATTTATCTGTCTATCAAGGCTGTGTTCTGATTGATAGTCAAGGAACTACCAGTCAGCTATTTCCAATAGTAGAACAGGCGAAAATTCCCCTAATAGTAGTCATAGATCATCACAGCAAACAAAGAGAACTAGAAGCAGAATTTATCGATCTGCGGCCGCAAGCTAGAGCAACAGCGACTATTTTAACTCAGTATCTCCAGGAAGGATTATTAAGCTTCAACAGTAGTAACAACAAACATATTAAGTGTGCGACAACCTTAATGCATGGATTGCGCTCGGATACTAGTAATTTATTGCAAGCGCAAGAAGAAGAATTTTTAGCCGCTGCTTATCTGAGTCGCTTTTATGACTCTCAATTGCTCAATTCGGTACTCCAGTCAGCGCGATCGCGCCGTGTCATGGACGTGATCGAACGAGCGTTGAGAAACAGAATTATTAAAAACAATTTCTCGCTCGCCGGAGTCGGTTACTTACGCTACGACGACCGCGATGCCATCCCCCAAGCGGCAGACTTTTTAGTGACAGAAGAGGATATTCATACGGCGGTTGTCTACGGTATCGTTCATGACGAAGACGAAGATATCGAATTAGTCATTGGTTCCCTCAGAACTACCAAGCTTACTCTCGACCCCGATGAATTTATCAAAGAAGCTTTCGGTAAAGATACTCAAGGACGTTTCTTTGGCGGTGGTCGCCATATGGCAGGCGGTTTTGAAATCCCCATCGGTTTTTTAGGTAGTTTTAACGATAATGGAGATTATGCTCGATTGAAGTGGGAAGTGTTCGATCGGCAAATCAAGCAAAAACTCTTGCGTTTAGTACATCCTGAAGATAGCGTAATTCAAACCGATTAAGACAGTGAGCAGTCACCAGTTATCAGTCACCAATTTCCATTGTAGGGACGTAGCATGCTACGTCCCTACAAAATCTCGTTCAAAATACTCTGTTACCTAGAATTATCTATTCCCATTCTAAAATGGAAGTTTATCTAATTCGTCACGGTATTGCAGCAGAAAGAGGTACTTACGATAACGATGAGCTTCGTCCGCTAACCGATAAGGGACGAAAAAAAACGAGCGAGGTTGCCCAAAAACTGCGCTCTATTGGTTTGAAGTTCGACCAGATTTTAACTAGTCCCTTAGTCAGAGCCTATCAAACTGCAGAAATTTTAGTACGAGTCGGTTTGGGTCAGCATCTTGAAAAATTTGCTCCTCTGGCTCCCGATGGCAATATACAGGATTGGTTGAGTTGGCAAGCGCAATGGTATAAAGCCCATCAGAATAGTAAAATAGGATTAGTGGGTCATCAACCAGACTTGGGGAATTGGGCTGAAATTTTGGTCTGGGGAAGTGTAAAAGAAAAATTAGTAGTCAAAAAAGCTGGTGTAATTGGTTTGCAAGTACCGGAAGGAGTAACGCCAGTAGGTCAAAGCGAACTGTTTCTACTAGCCTCTCCCAAGTGGCTCATGTGAAGTACCCCAACCTGCTTCGCTTGAGGTAGGTTGGGGCTTCCAACCTTAGCTCAACTCAGGGACGGTCTTAATTCGTCTTCGGAGTTTCCAGCTTCACAGGGATGCGATTTCTGTTCCGAAGAACAGTGAGTCTTACCTTCCCTCCACAGGCAGGAGTCTGCCTTCCGCAGACCAAGGGCTCTGGGCGGAACCATTTCCGCACGGGGGTCTAGAGTGCGGAAATGGTTCCGCACCGCCCCTTCCCCTTGTAAGCCCAGCCCATATTGTTGTTTTTTTATTCGGCTACCATATGCTTGAATTTTTCTTTTACTCCAGTGGCACAGAGGGTTATCTCAGACTGAGATCGAGGGCGAACACCTGGCACACTTCTGAGGAACTATTAAATAAATAGTTTTGTTATTTGGTAAAAGGTGTGACCGGGAAGCTTTCTTAGATAGGTTAGCTTCAGATATATTATTTTCGTTAGCTTATTGGAAAAGCAAATGACAGCTACATATTTATATTGTGAATATAAGCCAGGGTTAGAAGGTATTCCGGCTGCCAAATCTGGTATTAGTTATGTGGATGGTAAACAAGGAATTTTAGAATATCGCGGTATCCGGATCGAAGAATTAGCAGCTAAAAGTAGTTTTTTGGAAACGGCTTATTTACTTATTTGGGACAAACTACCTACCAAAGAAGAATTAACAGAATTTGAAACAGATATTCTCTATCATCGGCGGATTAAGTACCGGATTCGGGATATGATGAAATGCTTTCCCGAAACAGGACATCCAATGGATGCACTGCAAACTTCCGCAGCAGCATTAGGGTTATTTTATTCCCGTCGAGCCTTGGACAATCCCGACTATATCAGACAAGCTGTAGTCAGATTGCTAGCAAAGATTCCGACGATGATCGCGGCATTTCATCAAATGCGCGAGGGTAACGATCCGATTCAGCCTAACGACGAACTCGACTATGCCTCCAATTTTTTATACATGCTAACGGAACGCAAACCCCATCCTCTAGCAGCAAAAATTTTCGATGTTTGCCTTACTCTCCATGCAGAACACACGATTAATGCTTCTACTTTTTCAGCTATGGTAACTGCCTCTACACTCACAGATCCTTATGCGGTAGTTGCTTCGGCAGTGGGGACTCTAGCAGGACCTCTTCATGGAGGAGCTAACGAAGAGGTATTACTGATGCTCGAAGAAATTGGCTCAGTAGAGAATGTCCGTCCCTTTATCGAAAAGTGCGTTGCCAATAAGCAAAAAATTATGGGATTCGGACATCGGGTTTATAAAGTTAAAGATCCGCGAGCAACGATTTTGCAAAATTTAGCCGAACAATTGTTTGAAGAGATGGGTCACGACGATTATTACGATCTGGCTTTAGAGTTAGAAAAGGTAGTAGAAGAACAATTAGGAAGTAAGGGCATTTATCCCAACGTAGATTTTTATTCCGGTTTGGTTTATCGTAAATTAGGTATTCCTACAGATCTATTTACCCCCATCTTTGCGATCGCCCGAGTGGCTGGTTGGTTAGCCCACTGGAAAGAACAGTTAGGAGTCAACCGCATTTTCCGGCCGACTCAAATTTATACTGGAGTTCATAATGCTCCCTATATTCCGATCGCAGAGCGTTAGAACTTCAATAAAATTGACAATAGGGAATCGCAGCAAGAGGAAGATCGATACTATGAGCCAACAGTTTGATTACGATCTAGTCATTATCGGTGCTGGTGTGGGCGGTCACGGTGCTGCTTTACACGCGGTTAAGTGCGGATTAAAAACAGCCATAGTTGAAGCTGGTGATATGGGGGGCACCTGCGTTAATCGTGGCTGCATCCCTTCCAAAGCTTTACTGGCTGCCTCGGGTAGAGTAAGAGAATTAGCCGACGGTCATCATCTTCAGGATCTCGGTATTCATTTAGGAGGAGTGCAGTTTGACCGAGAAGCGATCGCCACTCATGCGAATAATTTAGTTAGTAAGATTCAAGGGGATCTGACTAATAGTCTCAAACGGCTAAAGGTAGATATTATTCGCGGCTGGGGAAAACTTGCCGGTCAGCAAAAAGTAACCATCTCTACCGATAGTGGCGAAAAAACTATTACTGCTAGAGATGTAATGCTGTGTCCCGGTTCGATTCCCTTTGTTCCACCAGGCATGGAAATTGACGGTAAAACCGTATTTACCAGCGACCAAGCAGTTAAACTAGAATCTTTGCCCCAATGGATTGCTATTATTGGCAGCGGTTACATCGGCTTAGAATTTTCTGACGTTTATACCGCTTTGGGGTGCGAAGTAACCATGATCGAAGCCCTAGACCAGTTAATGCCCGGTTTCGACCCAGAGATTGCTAAAATCGCCCAGCGAGTTTTAATTGCACCCCGCGACATCGAAACCTACACGGGAGTATTTGCCACCAAAGTAACTCCCGGCGCGCCAGTAGTCATTGAGTTGACCGATGCCAAAACTAAAGAAATAGTTGATGTATTAGAAGTAGACGCTTGCTTGATAGCTACCGGACGCATTCCCGCTACCAAGAATTTAGGTTTAGAAACTTTAGCTGTAGAAATCGATAGAAGGGGCTTTATTCCCATTAATGACAAGATGCAAGTCTTGCGGGATGGGGAACCAGTACCCCATCTCTGGGCGGTAGGAGACGCGACGGGTAAAATGATGTTAGCTCACGCTGCTTCGGGTCAGGGAGTAATCGCCGTAGAAAATATTTGTGGTCGGGAAAAAGAAATTGATTATCGCAGCATTCCTGCGGCTGCTTTTACTCATCCAGAAATTAGTTATGTTGGCTTAACCGAACCCCAAGCCCAAGAATTGGGAGAGGAAGAAGGTTTTGAGGTAGCTACGGCAAAAACTTACTTTAAGGGCAATTCTAAAGCCTTAGCAGAAGGAGAGACTGATGGCATGGCAAAGGTTGTCTATCGCAAAGATACTGGAGAACTTTTGGGCGTACACATTATTGGCTACCACGCTGCCGATTTAATTCAAGAAGCAGCTAATGCGATCGCCAAACGGGAATCGGTCCACAACCTGGCTTTCAATATCCATACCCATCCCACTCTCTCCGAAGTTCTCGACGAAGCCTACAAACGCGCTCAAGTAGTCTAAATTCTAAAGGTAGATCGCTAATTTTACCAATTCCCTATTCTTAAAAAAAATAATGCAGATCAGAAGAATAAACCCAAATCCTATTGTCAATACGGGAGAAGTCATTTATCAGGCTAATATTCCTCATGCTAAACCGCGTCATATCTTAGAAGAAATTGTCTGGCACAAAGAAACAGAGGTAGACAAAATGCGAGAAATTCTGCCTCTACAAGAATTGCGTCAGCAAGTAGAAACCGTACCTCCTCCTCAAGATTTTTTGGGGGCTTTACGTAAAGGAAAGACTCAACCAGCTTTAATTGCCGAAGTAAAAAAAGCTTCCCCTTCTAAAGGAGTTATTCGAGAAGACTTTAATCCCGTAGCGATCGCTCGAGCTTACTATAAAGGTGGAGCAAGCTGTCTGTCCGTATTAACTGATAAAAAATTCTTCTCTGGTAGTTTTGACAATCTCAATTTAGTGCGCCAAGAAGTAGATTTGCCTATTTTATGCAAAGAATTTATTATCTATCCCTATCAAATTTATTATGCTCGTGCTAAAGGGGCTGATGCTGTATTACTAATCGCCGCAATTTTAAGCGATCGCGATTTGCGTTATTTTCTCAAGATTGTCCGAGTTTTGGGCATGACTGCTTTAATTGAAGTGCATACTCTAGCAGAATTAGACCGCGTGTTAGCCATTGATGAGGTTAATTTAATCGGAATCAATAATCGTAATTTAGAGGATTTTTCCGTTACTCTACAAACTACCCGAGATCTCTTAGCCGCAAGAGGCGAAATTTTACGTCAACGAGATATTTTGGTAGTCAGTGAGTCGGGATTGCATACCCCAGAAGACCTCAAAACTGTTAAAGAAGCTGGGGCGCAAGCCGTTTTGATTGGAGAATCTCTTGTCAAACAAGCAGATCCAGAAAAAGCGATCGCTCATCTGTTTTCTGTCTAAAAATTGTGAGAAGTTGGGTTATACATCCTTTGTAACCCAACATTTTTGGAAATTTCATAAGATGAAAAATCGAGTTTATTAACCCGAACCTGTATCGTAGGAAATTAAATTTCAGCACTCAATTACTAGAAATAACAATGATTCAACCTCTTAGCTATTACGAAACAATGGCTCAGTATAATTATTGGATGAATAAAAAAATCTATGCTATTTGTGCTGAAATTTCCGACGAAAAACGTAAAGAAAATCTAGGTGCATTTTTTAAATCCATTCACGGTACTTTAAACCATCTTCTTTACGGAGATAAAGCTTGGATGGGTCGGTTTTTAGGTCAACCCTTTTTTGTTCCCGATATGGGGCAATATATGTACGCTAATTTTGAGCAATTGCGCCAAGAAAGAGAAGTTAGCGATCTAAAAATTATTGAATGGACCAAAAACCTTTCTTCCGAGTGGCTAGAGCAACCATTTGAATATACTAGCAATGTAGACGCTAAAACTCGTATCTTACCTACATGGGTGTTAGTGACTCATATGTTTAACCATCAAACCCATCATCGAGGACAACTGACCACTCTTTTAAGTCAACTTGGTTACGATCCTGGTGTTACCGATTTACCTTGGCTACCTGGTTTGACGGAATATCAACAATTAGAGACTCGGAGCGATCGCTGATTCTCACTCTTACATATCCAACTTTTTAGATAACAAACTCAAAGAAAAAATGAAAATTGCGCACAATATTACAGAACTGATCGGTCGTACTCCCTTAGTGCAATTAAATCGCATTCCCCACTCCGAAGGCTGTGTTGCCAAAATTGTCCTTAAACTAGAAGGGATGAATCCCGCAGCCTCAGTCAAAGACCGAATCGCAATGAATATGATTGAAGCAGCCGAACGGGAAGGAGCGATCGCGCCGGGCAAAACCATTCTCGTCGAACCTACTTCGGGCAATACGGGCATTGCTCTAGCAATGATCGCAGCCGCTAAGGGATACCAGCTCATTTTAACCATGCCGGAAACGATGAGCCAAGAGAGACGGGCAATGTTAAGGGCATATGGGGCACAATTAGAACTGACTCCAGGAATTGAGGGCATGAGTGGTTGTATTCGACGGGCACAAGAAATTGTAGAAACGATTTCCGATGCTTATATGCTGCAACAGTTTAATAATCCTGCCAATCCGGAAATTCATCGCCTGACGACGGCTGAAGAAATTTGGGCAGATACTGACGGACAAGTAGATATCGTAGTGGCTGGGGTAGGTACTGGAGGAACAATTACGGGAATTGCTGAAGTACTCAAACCACGAAAACCAGATTTTCAAGCGATCGCCGTCGAACCAACGAGCAGTCCCGTGTTATCGGGGGGCAAGCCAGGACCTCACAAAATTCAGGGAATTGGGGCAGGATTTATTCCTCACGTCCTGCGAGTAGATTTAATTGATGAAGTAATAACTGTAGCTGATGAGAAGGCAATAATTTACGGTCGTCGCTTAGCAAGGGAAGAAGGGCTGCTATCGGGTATTTCTAGTGGTGCAGCTTTGTCTGCTGCCATTGATGTTGGTCGGCGAGCGGAAAATCGGGGTAAACTCATTGTTGCGATCCAACCTAGTTTTGGCGAACGGTATTTGAGTACTCCTCTGTTTCAAGATTTAAAGGAACCTCAAATAACCGAAATCCCAATACATAACTAAGTAAGGCAATAGAAAAGACATTAATCAATACATCATTACTTGGAGTACTCGCTTTCTGAGGACAAGAAATCTTTTGATAACCAATTAAATTATTAAATGGAGAATCATTTTTTACTTTTTAGACATACTCTAATTTTTTTATATATCACGAGGGTTGTTCCACGGCAGCATTTTCGCACATGTGCCGAATCTCCTCGGAATTTCGTACGAGATGATAGCGCAACTTAGTGAATGCTCTAAGAGGGAGGGGCATTGGTAGCTCAAAATCGACAATGAGAACTACCCGCATCTGGGAGGTATTGTTTTTAACTAAGTGCGTTCGCGTGTCGTCGAACAAGAGTGGCTCTCGTTCCTTCCAACAGAGACGGTGACCGGCAACTTCCATAAAACAGTCCTCCCTTTTCTCTGGTGTTATCAAAGGATAATGACACCGCACTACCCCCGCAGCCCAGCCTTCGTGAGGGGGAATGCCCGAATGAGGGTCGAGAATACTAAAGAGTGCTGTGTGAACACCAGGAATGCGAGCAACAACTTCCATCGTTTCGGGACATCTACTTATGTTAGTTGCGATCTCATAGCCCCAAAGCTTAAGAATGTAAATCCTCCACTGGGGTGAATAAATACTTTTGTCGCGCGGGTGTACTTGATACAAGTCTGGAATATTTTCTTTGCTCTCCAAAAGTTGGAGCAATTCCGCTTTAATTGCTTCGTGACTGCGGGTAAGCAAGCTCAATTCAGGAAAGCGCTTTAAAGCTTCGTCGCCCATTAGAGGTAATTTAGGCATATGATGATTTATGCGCTCGGCGAGCCACAGGTTTGCCTGTTGTAGCAGATATTGTGGCAACCAGAGCCGGCGGGTAATGTACAGGCGACCCCTTTGTCCAACTTGATTCATCTTATATTTGCTAGCTGGATACTCTCACCTCTGGTGACGAGAGGAAAGCTAGCCCTCCATTTTAAATTTGTTAGGGTTTTTAATTCAACAGGGTTTGCATTTTGTGTTAATCGTTTACCATC
>JADEWQ010000167.1 GCA_015207585.1 Pleurocapsales cyanobacterium LEGE 06147
TTACGAACAACAATATCAACAACGGGTTCTTAAAAATCTTCAACGTAAAGCCGACCAACTTGGTTTTGAACTTGTTCCTCTCTCTAATAAATCTAATAAATCTGAATTTGTTTCCTAAGAGTTCGACGAATTTAAAAAAGAGCAGGAGGAAGAGCTGGTAAACCTTTGACTTCCAAATCCAAAGAAGGCTTAATGGGATGATAAGTGTAAGCTACTAATCCTCCTAATAAATTCACTAGAAAATTCCAAACACTATGATGTCGCGGCACTTAAAGGGCGGAAGTAAATTCCGCCCACGTTGCCTTGGCTATGCTGAATTTGACAAATATTCTTCAATTGGTCATTGACCGATTCAATAATCGCTCGTTTACGCAGTAAAATTTTATCTATCAGGGGCAGCAGGCGATTTTTCATGTTTTTCCGAGAACGCGAGATTAACTGTAGTCCTCGCTGATCTAGTTGCTCAAACAGAGATTGAGAGACATAACCTTTATCCCCAAATAATTTGCCCAATAGGTTTTGAGTCAAGTCGGGAACTGGTTGACAGTCATCAGTATTAGCACTAGTCAGCTTAAAATTTCGGGTGATGAACTCGAGCGGGTTGGTCGAAAACACGACACCAGCCGCGCTCCCGCTCGTCTTGATAGTCATCAAAGAACGGGCAGGACTGGCAGGTTGAAGAAGGTTTGCCAAAGATGTGCGTCATAATAGTTTTAGGCAATCAATTGATTTCTAAAGGAGGGCTGCTTGTCGGACTACAGGCAGCTTCTCGTTTAAAAAGGCGTTAGCCTTAGAGCTGTTTTGCCAGTCTTTGCTTTCAAAACAGATTTGAGTCAACCCTTCACGGTATGGAAAGAGCTTGATAGTAATCGGGAAAGAATTGTCGGATGTTTTGTTTGACCCCAGCTTTCATCGCTCTCCAGAGCCATTCCTTGGCTTGGGGGACTAACCTGAGATACTCAATGGTCACGTCGAGGATGGCTTGGAAAGTTTCTGGCGTTGACCCAGCAGCATCAGTCAACCACGCCTCCATCTCCAGCACCCCTTGCCGGTGTTCTTCAGGAATGAACCCGTCGGGGAAGTTGAACGGAGCGGTGGCGGTCTGAAATTCGGGTTGAGGGTCACAACACAGCTCGGTATTATTTATTTCTACAGGTTCGGGTCGTGATGCCCCCGATTGAGATTCAGAGCCGACTTGCGCCCATTTTTGACTGAGGGATTTGAGGACGGCGATTCGATCGGGGTCGTTTAACCGTTGGAGCTCGATTCGATAAAACCGCTGACCTTTGGCAACCTGTCGGTGGAATTTCAGATGCAAGCCGATGCGCCCCAACAAGCGGTTGATAAACTGGATGGGTTTGGTTTTGGACGTTACCTTGAGGTGGAAGGCAGTGTAGATGTCTTTAAACCGCCTTCTGGCTCGCTTAAACAGCCCCCGGATCTCTTCCCCGTCCTGGAAATACTCTTTCTCTGGGTTTTCGAGCGAGAGTGCTTCCAACAAGCCTAAATCCCGCAGCACCTTCACCTGAAGTGAATAGGTGCGGATGTCGGGAAGATAGACTGCCCCATCGGTAAACTGTCACAGGTGGTCGAGCCATTCCCGTCGGTCTAGGATTTTGGTCTTGTCGGGATGCTGGCAACACCAGAACAGTTTTTGAGCATTGAGCCACTTGCGCCTGTCTTTAGTAACTGCCTTGTAGACGAATTCCGGCGTAAGTTCCACGCCCGGCAATTCTGCTCTCAGCAAGGCTTTGGCAATCTGGTGGCGCTGCTGTTGGGTGAGATTGGGTTTCGGGAGGAGCAAGAGCGCGACCTCGAGGGGGATATCTTCGGCTAGGGAGATCGCCCTAGCTTCTTCGACAGGCAATTGCTTTTTGATTTGCGCCAGCCTCAACCCCGCGTCGGTACTTCCGCCGCCGTCGCCGTCGACGAGCCGGTGCCCCTCTTGGAGCAACTGACGGCGCAGTTCGACAGCCAGATGAGATAGCCCGTAGTTTTTCCGCGCCATCAGGTTGCAATAGAGCTCCAAGTGGGGATTGTCCCATTCCTGCTTGTCCCGATTCCAGATGGCATCGTAGGCTTGGCGGAGTTGAATGTCGCTGGGATTATCTCCGGCAATCGCATGCATCACGTCGATGAGGATGTTGGTGTCCCGATGAAACGCAAACAGGTGAGATTTAATCTCTTCGGGCAAAAAAGAGGTACTGCCTTCGACGTATCCTCGATTCCGACACCAAATCGTGCGAGGAATTGCTGCCCTCACCCGTCCGAGCATCTGGCGGCACTGGCTCGGTTCGATTACGCCGTTGAAGAAGGCATACATGCAGTCAAACCAGGGCAAGTCAATGGAAACTCCTGCCCCCATCGAGGGCGTATAGAGCGGGGTTGTTGGCTCCCCTACTGGCTTCTAGTCTAGCGAGTGGGGCGGGATTGATGGTCTGGACATCGATCTCCAGTGCAGTCGGCAAGTCGGTCAAAACCATTTTCGGATTCATTATCTAGGAGGCTGCTGCCATGCAACTGTTTAAAGTCAAAAAAGGGGCTTCCTCAACGGAAGTCAAAATACCCAAAGCCCAACCCCTGCTCAAAAGTTCTTCGAGTCATCTCCTTACTCTGTTTGTCTTGGCTACTTTGGGGTTACAAGGACTCCTCTTTCTTCAAACCACATTCAATACCATCTGGATTGCCCGACTCGCTCGACGACCCGCTCCCACGCTAGTCGAGTTGGTGGATGGGCGCTCGGTTCGAGTGGGGGCTGAAGCTTCGTTATCTCGTTCTGGGCAAGCGATTCAGTATTTTGTCAGCCAGATTGCCACGATGTTGTTCAGTGCTTCAGGAACGCTGGAGAGCAATGAGGCAGTTTTAAAAAGCACTCTCAAGCCTGCCCTCGATCCCGGAGTAGAACTCTCTGGTCACAACTTCCGAGGCAAGCGCAAGGTAACCACTGCCGCGTGGTCAGCCAGTTTTGCCCTCTCAGAAGATTTCCGCAGCAGTTTCTTAGCCGAACTAGCCCAAATCACTCCAGCAGGCGTGTTTAGCGGCACAACTCAGACGGTTCTGGTGATCGATCGCCTCTCCGAACCCGAACCCATCGAGGCGGGTAAGTGGAAATTGAAGATGATTGCCAATCTCTATATCTTTACTGGGGGCGCTCGCCTTGGTAAGGCAGTTCCGGTCAATAAAGACATTTACGTAAGGGTGGTTCATCTCACGCCCCAACCTCTACCCAAAAGTGCGACGGAAATTCAACGGGCAGTCTATAACGCTCGGGCTGCGGGGCTGGAAATTTATCGTTTTGGCGATCTCGCTGCTGCTGCCGATTCTTCCCCTAACAAATAATCCAGTTTCCTTTAATTGAATGCCATGAACGCTAATGTCCCTAAACCAGAGACTCCAACGAACGAGGCTCCCACAGAAGAACGCTTAGCCAAGCTGACGGGCTTTCACAACCCCTCAGTCTTACCGGGAGCAAGTACGCCTTCTCCGAAAACATCGCCACTGCTTGGCGATGAAGATTGGTCAGAGCAGATTACACGGCACAGCTTTGCTTCTAGCCCTTTATCCAAATTGGTTTTTGTCGCCGGAGCGGTCTTTTTTGTCGTCTTCGTTGCCAGCTTGTTCTTGTCTCAATTCCAATCTCCAGGGGAGTTGGTGTCAGCCAATAAGACGACTGAAGCCAAGAAAGATGAACTGAGTCCCTTACTCTCTTTAGAAAACAAAGACAAGGAGAAGGAGGAATTGCCTTCTCAACTGGTCCTGCGCGAACAACAAGAACGCCTCAGAGACTTGGAAGCTCAAACAACCGACAAGCCCGAGCCAACAGCCCTCAAACAACCGGACAAGAAAGTCGAGTCTGCTGTCCCCGTCCGTCCCGCTACTGTTCGGCAAGCCGTCCGCCAGCCTCTACCCACTCCTCAAATCGTTCCGGTTCGCTATCAGCCACCTGTCCGTCCGCTTTCGGTTGCACCACCTCAAAAGCCTCCAGACGATCCCACCCAACTGTGGAGGCAACTGGCTCGTGTCGGTGCTTTTGAGGAAGTAACGCCCTCGTTACCCTAACGGCTGAAAGTATTATCGTTGAGGG
This sequence comes from Pleurocapsales cyanobacterium LEGE 06147, assembly GCA_015207585.1. Taxonomy (GTDB): domain Bacteria; phylum Cyanobacteriota; class Cyanobacteriia; order Cyanobacteriales; family Xenococcaceae; genus LEGE-06147. Next base: position 4,085 of record JADEWQ010000167.1, read on the forward strand.
AATTGAAAGCAAATTGCCCCAAGGAGCTTTGAAGCTACGAGGGTAGAGGGTCAACCGCTCCTCGCTCAGATGAAGACTTTTGGAGCTAACGATGGCAATGACAACGCTCAAGCTTTGGCGGATCTCCTCTCTATCGCGGGAGACTTCGCCGATATCCCCGGCAGTCGCTCGATTGCCAGTCTCTACCGTACTGTCACGGGAGAGGGAAATCGGCGTTCTGGTTCTGGTATTGCCGCTACTGTAGTCTTCCTGCCCGAAGGCACTCCCCTAGAAGTCTTCGTCAACAAAACCTTTAGCCTTGACGTTCCAGAAAAGCTGTTAGAACTCTCTCTCAGTGGGATTGAGTTATTTGAAAACAGCATAGCGATTGAATCGACCGATACAGCTGGGGAGAACTGAAAATGATTAAAAAAGGGATTACTGCTGGCATGACTATTGCACTGCTTCAATTTGCTGCTCCTGTCTCGGCTAACTCGGTGATCGACTTCTCTACCAGTCAGGCAGAGGGGCGTACGGGTTCGATTCCTTCCCTGACCGTCTGGCCGGGAATGGGACTATCCCTCAACTTTTCTGGAACTGGGTCGCGCATCGTCAAAGCCTGGCTCGATGATCCATCTCGCTTGACGTTGGACTTCGATACCCCCCTCTGTAGCAGTGAGGGAAATAGTCGCTGTGGTGGTGGCGCAACCGTCATCCACCTGCGACGCATCTACCCGCTCCAGTTTGCCCATATTCCCAGTACGCCAATGACGCTACTGACAGTTGTTACAGAAGTTCAGGGAGCGCGAAAGGTCTATTACTTCAACGTTAGTTATGGCAGTGGACGGGCCAAGTACGTCGCCGCCAATATCAACACTGACCCGCGCCCTGCCCTTCAACAACAACAACGCCTGGAAGAAGCTGCCAGAGCCAGGGCTGACCGGATTGAACGGGGCTTAAAGATTGCCCGACAGCGCGATAGCTCGCAGCAGAACGAACGGGTCTTTGAGCGGGTGGAAACTCTTCTCGCTCGCGTCCGTAGCGGAATGTCTTTTGCCGATGCCCTGCGCCGCACTAATCTTGCACCTTCCGTCCTCGAACAACTGGAAGCATTAGCGAACCTGCCTTAACTAATAATTTTGCCCAATTTCGCCAGGATAATATGGCCATACTTCTCTCATGGCTCTCTCATTCCCTTGTACTGCTCCTTGCCTGTGCTTCATCCTCCTTCACTATGGTCGAAGCAATGTCTCCAAAAGTCGCCCAAGCAGCACCTCGCGGCGAGATGTACGGCCCCTCCTACGACAGCGGTGGCGTACTCCTGCCTGACTGGGAGCGCTTCACCTTCCGCCTCATGCCAGCAGCTTCTAGGAGCGGCTCCATCGACCTGTCGGTTCTGGTAGGGACTTTGGGCTACGACCCCTCTCGCACCTGGAGTGCGGGAGAGCCGATTGCTGCCATCGTCATGCTAGGGGACTTGGCAGGAGCGACCAACCTGCCAACCCGCTCTCTGAAAAGCATTTTAGAGGCTGCTGACTTATCCGCTAGTTCTCTGAGCCTTGCCGATTTTGGAGTCATTGAAAACCAGACTCTCAAGACGCTAGTTGATGCGGTTCCCAACTTGGTCGATCTTTCCCTCGGGGAGGTCGCGCCACTCTATGATTTGGTTGAAACGGAATTGGGTCGCGCCAGAGCAAGTTTATTAAGGGATTCAGCATTAGGGAATCTGATTGCAGATGACCGACTGGCTGATTTGCCCTTAGATTCTCTTAATCTGGCTCAATATCGTCTCAATTCCCTTCCTGGACTGTTGGATGCACCCCTCGAGCAATTCTCTCAGTGGGGTGAAACCTTAATCGGCGCAATTCCGGGGCTGGCCGATTTGCCTTTTGCTAACTTCTTTACTGATTTGGGTACGTCTGGAACATTTGCGCTGATAGATGTTGTGTTTGGAGAAAAAGAAGCTTTTCGCCTCAATACGGTAACAGGAAGCGATCGAGTGGGCTTTGACTACCCTTGTAATCAGGATAACTGTGCTCATATTGAACTGGCAGGACCTAACTGGCTGGGAGCCACCTTCCTTCAGGGAAAACAATGGATTTCCGGCAACTCCCAATGGATTCCGGGCGGTTCGGGCTGTCTGGCTGGGAAAGAACCCACAGGAAGGCATCCTTTTGGCAAGGGATTTAAGGTTGTCTTGATCGATACTGACGAAGCTTCTGGTTTGGCTGAATTTGGCATCTATTTCAGATTTTCTAGCTTCTGTGGTCAGACTCCTTACATTATCGGACCTTTTCCCTGGATCTCCCAGTATGAAGAAGACATCATCTTTCTCGGCGTGTTTTAGTTCGGGGAAACAGAGGACAGGGAGAGGGGGAGACAAGGGGACTTGGGGAAACTTTATCAAAATCCTTATAAGCATAAAAATAATGGCACTTCCACAAAGTATCACTGAAAAACTCAAAGACTATCGGGCGATCGTCAACAGTATGGAATTAGTTTACGATAAGCCCTCACTACCAGCTGGCTACCAGCCCAAGCTGATTGAAGTTTTCTGCGACCAGCAATTGGCTCTGCAATGGACAGATGGCTATATCACCCATGCAATTCGCGTCCCCCAAAGCTATACACCCAAAACGATCGAGTGGGCAATTGATGGAGAACTTGCCTGGGTGTTGATTGAGGGAGAAACTCTTTTGAACCGTCTCGAAAATCCTCTTGAAATGCCCCAACTGAACTATCATGTCTAATTCCGTGATTCCGATTGACCGCTACGACAATAAAGAGAGCGGTCGTACCATTCAAGAAGCACAAAATACCGTTATGGCGACAGGTGCTGCAGCTACTGTTGCCCTCATCCGCGAACTGCTCCAACATCTCCAACTGCCAGAAAAATCCGTCAAGGTCGAGATTGCTATCAATGACTCAGTGGCTTATCGGGCGAATGTTCGAGCGGGTAAAAATCTTGCGGTTAAGAGCGAAAATTCTGCCCTCTCTGACGATCGATTGCGCTACCTCAAGGAAGTCGTTAAGCTGCCTGAATCTAATCAACCTGCCGCCGCTTCTATCCCTCTGACTCGAGACGTAACCATCACCGTTGATGGCAAGGAGGTCTTTCGCCTTACTGATGGCATTGTCCAGAAAAACTTGCTGAATCCTACAGTAAAGAAAACTCAAAAGCAACCAACTCAAACTCTCGAAACATCAACTCAAGAGGCGGAAATAGAGGAAAATCCTGCACGGGAGGCTCGAGTTGAGGTTGTTGCAGAAAACGTGCCCGAACTCAAACAGGCTGGCGTTTCTCTTTCGGATAACCAGCGACAGGAACTGGAGAAGCTTGGGGTCAATCCCCAGACGGTTGAACATGCCGTTGAACAAAAGGCTCGGGGAACTGTCCCTATCATTCTCGTCCTCAATCGAGAAGTAGAGCGCAACCTCTCGCAAAGCACACTTAAGGACAATCACAAGTCTACTCTCTCGCACTTCCAAAAGGCAGTGCGAGACTTCTCCCGTAAGATTTCCAGTTTTTTAGGAACAGCCAGAGAAAAACTTTTTCCGGTGACTGAACGAGGCATCAAACAAGATTTACATAACCTTGCTGTGGTCAAGGTTGCCTCGAAACTGCTCGAACGCTTTGGCAGTCAAGCAACTAATGGAAAGCAAGTCTTTGAGGGCAATACCTTCCGTCTCGAACGCCAGGATAACAATCTCACCGTCACGGCCAAAGATGGACGCGGTAAGATTCTGAGCCTCAAAGATGGGGAACTGACGGGTTCGCTCACCCAGAAAGATCTTGCGCAATTCCAAGCGGTCGCTCGCCAGTTAAACCAAGACAAGTCGAGACAGTCTCAAGCTGAAATTGGTTGAGGGGAGAAGGCAGTTAACAGTTATCAGTTATCAGCTATTTTTCACTATCTCCCTGTCCCCCTGTCCCCTAGTCCCCTTGTCTCCTTGTCTCCTTGTCTCCTTGTCTCCCCTGCTTCCCTTGCTCCCTCTGCCTTTTAAACTATGAATCAGTATCTTGCTGTCAAACCGACCCAAGACCCGTTTACCCCTACTTTTGACCACATTTCTCGATCTATCTCCCCTCAACAGGGAATGATGCTCCTTGCCTGTCTGGGATTGATTGGGGTTATCGCTTTAGGAGGACGGACGGGCGGCAAAAAGGGAAAATTAGCCAAGGGTTACTTTGGCGCTCGTGCGGAGAAAGCAGCCGCCAAGCGGTTTGCCCTCAAGCAGATGCAAGGCAGGAAGAAGAATGCCGTCTCTGTCTGGGTAGGAACGCCAACCCAAAATCCCCTGGGCAGGCAGCCTCTCTACCTGCCCGATGCCCAACGGGGCATGGCTGTATTGGGCGCACCGGGAACGGGAAAGACGGTTTCTGTCATCGACCAAGTGGCTATTTCCGTCATCGAGCAAGGATTTCCCACGATTTTGTGGGATTTTAAGTATCCCAGCCAAACTTCCCGCCTGGCAGCTTATGCGGTTAAAAATGGTTATCAACTCCACATTTTTGCTCCTGGCTACTCCGAATCCGAAGTATGTAATCCTTTGGAGTTTCTCAAGGACGATACAGATTCGCTCATGGCCAGGCAGTTGGCGGAGGTGATGAACCAGAATTTTAAGCGTTCGGGACAGACTTCCGAAGATGGTTTCTTCGGACCGGCAGGAGATCAAGTGACCGAAGCGATTATGATGCTGGCGAGGGGGACAAATTACCCCGACCTCATGATGTGCCAGGTCTTGGCCAGTCGGACCGATCTGGCGCATCAAATTATCAAGCATAAGGATAAGGATAAGCTGAATCCTTGGATTTTAGCGAGTTTTGGACAACTTATTTCCAGTGCCGAATCGGAAAAGACAGTTAGTTCTATCTGACGGGGAGACAACTTGACCGGTTTGGACTTGGGACAAAAAGTAAGACACTGAGCAATGTCAATTACTTAGGGTCAATTACTACTGCTCAGTGCCAGGACTTTCAATCAATTCTAAACAAAGACAAATTTACCTTAAAGCTAGAGCTAATAGCTATACGCAAGAAATCGCAGCAGCTAAGGGAGGAGAAGCGTGTGCGAACAGGTAGAAGAATCGAACAAGGGAATCATCAGCCTCACAAAGGAAAACCCAGGCATTGGCGAACCAGAGAAGATCCGTTCACTTCAGTCTGGGAGCAAGAGCTAGTAGTTTGCCAAGAAAATTATGACAGGTTTAAAGTAGGATAAAATCGTTTGAATTTAACTCTGGCATCTGAAGCTGAAAAACGCCAATCGATTTTAGCTTTTTGATGATTACGTTCTTTTTCCCAAGCTTTAATTTCTTGACGTAAAGTCTCAATATCAGGAATGCGACGGTCTAAACATTGGCGTGAAAGAACAGAGATTTCAATTTCTACTTGATTGAGCCAACTACCATGTTTTGGAGTGTAATGAAATTCTAAACGCTCAAGAATACTTTTAGCCTCACTTGGACTAAAAGTTTTATATAAGGCCGCAGGAGTATGAGTATTTAAGTTATCTAAAACTACCCGAATTTTGCCTGCTCTAGGAAAGTAAATATCTACTAAATCTTTCATTTGATGAGCAAAGTCTTTTTTAGTTCTTGAAGGAGTCACTTCTACGTGTCGCCAGCCGTAATGTGGTTCATAAAATACACAGGAGTTACACACTCCTTCACGGGAATATTGATAATCAATTCGCAGAGGTTGCTCTAGCTCACAAGGTAGAGGTTCTACAAGATCGCTTAATAATTGGTAAGGTCGCTCATCAAAACAAACTACTGGTTCAAAAGCATGAAAGCTCTCAGCATATAAGTAGAGTAAGTCTTCCATCCTATAGATATACTCAGTATCAATTTCTCCAATACACCATTCTTGTTTCAGCCAAGGTTTTATCTTGTTTTTTTAAGTGTTGTACGTACTGTTTCGTCTGAAATACTATTAATTAGTTCGAGGCTAACGAGCTTGTCAGCTAACAGTTGCATTGTCCAACTTTCACGTCCAGATGGCGGGTCACTGCAGGCTGTTGCAATTAAAAAAGCCTCTGCTTCTGGGGTCATTTTTTTCTCTCTTCCCTTACGAGGACGTCCGCTTAAAGCTAGTTCTACTCCTTCTTCTACATACCTTTGACGTGTGCGGTGAACTGTTGATTCTCCTACCATCAATACATTCGCGATCGCTTCGTCTCGATCTCCTTGGTCGGCTAACAGTAAAATCTGCGCTCTTTTTAAAACACGAGCAGAATTTTTACCTTTTTTGGTTAAATCGACCAACTGTTGATGTTCTTCTTGAGTCAGGTTAACAGTATATTTATTTGGCATAGCGTTATAAGTGTTTTTAGACTATATTCTCACTTAAGACGCTACCTGTCAAAATTAATATGGTGGACTACTAGTTCCCATGCTTAATACCAATCCTGAACTCAAACCGACAACTCTTCTTTTATACTTGCAAGAGAAATATCCAGAGGAATATAACCAATCCCATTTACGAACCTTGCAAAGGCGAGTCAAACAGTGGAAAGCTACTTGTGGACCGCCAGAGAAGTTATGTTTCCCCAAGTTCATCGACCAGGGGAAATGGGACTCTCAGATTTCACCCATTTTCAAGAGGCGACAATTACCATTGCGGGAAAAGAGTAGACGTGCTCGCTGCGTCAATTACCGCCACGTCATTGACAGTCTGCGCAAGAAGCCTGGTGCATTCTTACAATACCGATGGCGAGACGAATTACTCCCTAACGACAATTACCGACGGCTCTGGTCACAATTACAGCAGCAATTTTCCCCAACCGAAGCTTCCCGACTCATGGTCGAAAGCCTCTATCTAGCCGCCAAGCTCGACAAAGAAACTATCATTGCCCAATGGCTTTCGAGTCAACTTCAATGAGGGAGTCTCACCCTTAATGCTCTTCAACAACAATTTTCTCCACCTCCCCTCAAACCTCTCGACACCGACTGGGTCGAACAACATTCTCTTTCTAATTACGACCAGCTTTTAGACTATGACCTCAAACCCTACTGTGACCCAAACCCTTCCCCTTCTCCTCAAATCCCTACGATTGTCCCACATGAAGCAACAATGGCAGTCTCTTGAAGCCAAAGCACAACAACAAGGATGGTCTTACGGACAGTTTCTCCAAGCTCTGTGCGAACAGGAACTCCAATGCCGTTACACCAGACGGGTTGAACGCTATCTCAAAGAGTCGAGTCTTCCTCCTATCAAGTCCCTGGCTAATTTCGATTTTACTTATTGCCCCACTATTAATCAAACACAAGTCGAGCGTCTGGCCACCGATGCCGGTTGGTTAACCAGGGGCAAAATCTCCTCTTATTTGGTCCTTCAGGGGTCGGCAAAACCCATTTGGCTGCTGCTATTGGTCGTTCTCTCATTGAATGGGGACTTCGCGTCAAATTTACTGGGGCAACCATTCTGGTACAGCAACTTCAACAGGCTAAAGCTGAACTGAGTTTACCCTCTCTGTTAGCCAAACTCGATAAATATGAGTTACTCATCATCGATGACATTGGCTATGTCAAGCGCACGCTCAGCTGAAACCTCTGTCTTGTTTGAACTAATTGCCCATCGCTATGAAATTAAAAGTCTACTAATTACCTGTAATCAACCTTTTAGTGATTGGGACTCGATCTTTATTGATGCGACTATGACTGTCGCGGCTGTCGCTCACCGAAGGTGCGCCTACGGCGACCGCTTGGTTCACCATGCCACCATTATCCAAGTGAGATGTTGTCGCAATTTTTGTCAGCCATAGATATTAGATGGGAAATGGGGCTCGTGTTCGCGTAAGTATCTCCGCGAACATAACCTCATTATAAATTCCCTATCCCGTCGGACAAAGTAATTGTCGTCATTCGGTCAAAATAGGGCTCTTCCCAAGTTTTGGTGATTCAATGAAATTCCTGTAAAACTATTGAGAATATTGTCTTGCCGTAGTTTTGCCCATGGAATTTCTCCAATGTTTGCTGCCCAGTCCTAGCTTGCTCAATTTGAA
>JADEWQ010000168.1 GCA_015207585.1 Pleurocapsales cyanobacterium LEGE 06147
GATTGCCTTTCGTAATTCGGCTAATGTCTCTTCTTCTTGAGGATTAAGTTTGATCCTTAGTGGTGCTGGCATTCTTTCTTTTTTGTCTCACCTTTCTATCTTATATTTAATTACACCCACCTACTTAATTCTTTCTTTTGCCAACTTACGATTAAACTTTTTTTCCTGCTTGTTTAATTTTTTTTTTCTCTTTTTCTTAATAGGAGTTTTACTATTTATATGAATTTTTTGAATTCCTTGATATCCTTTATCTCCCAGACATTCAATTTCTTTGTCTATAGCTATTTGACTGTGAATCCAAAGCGTGAAAATCATGCACTTTTCCCTGACCGTATGCGGTACAGATTATTTGCTTGGTTTTTAGGTCGGCTAGAACTTGAGACCTTAATGTATGATATCCTTGCTTACCACTGTAGTAGCCTTTTTGTTTTTTTTCGGTCTTTCTATTTCATGTTCTGCCACGTCTACTACCACTGTTTCAATTTTACCTTGATTGGCTCTGACTGCTTTTTTACCTGGTAAATTAAATAACCCAGATTTGACTAATATATTTTCTACTTTTCGAGCTTATTCGTAACGCAGTTGTTTCGTTAATTCCCCAATTAATTCCGATGTGAAAATAAGTACGATATTCCCGCCAATACTCTAAAGTTATTAATATTTGGTCTTCTGTAGTTAATTTGCTCGGTCTCCCTGTTTTTTTTTGCCATACTTTTTCTGCTGCCACAACTGTTACCATATCTTTAAATGTCTCTGGAGATACTCCACAAAGTCGCTTAAAGTCTTCTGGCTTCAGATTTTTTACTTGTTTGTAAGTCATTAATTCAATTCTAGATTTATTTTATTTTACCTAGCTTACTTAGACTTTTGCAGGAGGTCTATTATAGCCCTCTTTTGTCACTTTCCGAGAAGGTAATCTCCAGAAGCTTTATCAGTCAAAAGATACAGTAGTTGTAGCACAACAATCAATTTATCGTATTTATTGTTAGAAAAAAATCGTTGACAGAGAAAGACTTTCTAGACCATCTTGCAGAATTTTGCAGCCATCTCAGCTCAATGCCAATTTCATCTCTAATCTGTTTTCCTTGAGTTCTTTTGTTGCTTTTATCCTCTTTTTTCCTTTTGGTATTTAACCCTAGCCATACCCCTCTAGTTTCTAGAGGGGTATGACTAGGAACGAGCCGCACTTGTATTTCATATGAGTATGCTTTCATTCCACATTAGCCAACTAAATTTTGATTAGTGTATCTCACTAATTTGAGAAACGCTATATATGGGTTATGGCTACTGCCACGCTTCGCTCTCGGCGATTTTTTGGTCTTTGGTGTAAATCCCTTATCCAAATTAGATTTGAGGCTTTTTTCTCTTTATTTTTTGTCTAAGTCCCGTTAGGCACTTAGCACCACCACCAGCTTTTTTGAATTCGGTCACTGATGTCTCAATCACTCTAAACTAACTGCGTCTCAACGAAAACGGCATCGCGATTCAGATATACATCACCAGCATCAACACCTTCAAGAACAGCGATTAAGTCACCATCATAAGATATCCCTGCTCCTGACGAAAGGTCATACACCTCAAAGCTTTCAGGAGACTCACTTTCAGGTAGTTGAAGAACATCCTCGCCCAGAGTGAAGTCAGTAATAAGGGCGTAATCACTATCACCTTCACCAAGATAGAAAACCTGAGAGTCTTGTGCAAGTATAAATGTGTTACTTCCGTCGCCGCCAGTTAAGACATCAACTTCTGATCTGCCAAATCCAGATTCTGGGTCAAAGGGATCAATGCCAATCAGCGTATCATCCCCAGCGACACCAACCAGAGGGGTGTTATTGACAGCATCACCAGACAGCTCGTCATTACCAAGCCCACCAATGAGTATATCTGAGTCTCCTGCACCAACAACAACGTCATTCCCAATGCCACCCAAGAGTGCATCGTCGCCATCTTCACCATCGAGCAGGTCATCTCCAAGTTGACTGTAGGCTATATCGTCACCTTCCCCACCTTCGATTAGGTCATCTCCATTACCAGTAAAGAATAGATCATCTCCAGCTCCACCAAATGTTATGTCTGCACCTTCCCCTACCACAATGATATCCTTTCCATCTCCACCTTCAACGATGTCATCGCCAGCCTCACCAAATAGCCAATCATCCCCGTTGTTACCATTGAGAAAGTCATCCCCATTGTCACCATAGAGTGTGTCATTCCCACCTCCTCCGTAGAGAAAGTCATCCTCGCTGCCACCATCGAGGAGGTCATTCGCAGCTACATCCGTAAAATTGGAGTCACCAAAGAGTAGGTCATTACCCTCTTGACCAAAGAGTAGGTCATTTCCAGCATCGCCACTCAGGGTGTCATTCTCAGTTCGCCCAAAAATTTGGTCATCACCGTCAAGACCAAATATGTTGTCATCGCCATCTAACCCATAAATTTGATCGCTCTGACTGGTACCAGAGATTGCAAAATCATTATCGGTCGTGCCAACGATTGAATTCATCTATCTTTACCTCCTTTCAATGAACTTATGTGGCGAGCAACTTCGTATAGAATCCATTTGGGATCTTTATAAACAGATATAATTAGGAGAAAATGTCATATTCGAGTAGTTTGATTAATCTTTGTTTTCTCCGACTCATGCTTAAAAGATTAGCCGCTAGCTAATAAATAAATCCCAAATGGGTTCTATATAACCAGCTCGGCTCATACACCAAGCAGGCATGAAAAGGAGCCCTGGTTCGCCCTACCCTAGATCCTCGTAGTTGATTTGCAGACCATTAGCAATTACCTGTGCTATAGTTTTTTCTCCTAGATTGTGTTGGGTTCTTGTATTGTGTTGGGTTTGGCGTTATGTTAACGACCTCATGGATGTCATAGGACTAGCTGGGTTCGAACGTCACTGGCAGGGAAGTTGGAATTCGGAACGTGGGAGTGCCAATAAACTCGATATTGTTGGTCTCCAAGCGCATACCCCTCATGCGTCGCATGATGGTGCCGACGACAATCTGCATTTGCAGGCGGGTAAAGAGCGCACCAACGCAGGTATGTGGACCGAAGCCAAAACCGAGATGATTATTATCTTTGCGAGTGATATCAAATCGGTCGGCGTTCGGGAATTGCGCCTCATCACGATTGGCGGAGCCATAGCCGAATTGAAAAATTTGATCCTTGCGAATCAACTGTCCATGCAGTTCAATATCTGTGTTAGCGCGGCGTGTTACCCACTGGACAAAACTGTCATAACGAAGGGATTCCTCAATGGCAGAGTCAAGTAACTTGGGATCGGCTTGCAGTTTCTGCATCTGGTCAGGATGACGTAGCAGTGCTAGCAGCGCATGACCGAGCAAGCTGGTCATAGGTATATAACCACCAGCAGTCAGTTGGATAGCGTTAGTCAGAATTCCTTGAGTACTCAGTTTTTTACCATTTACCTCAGCCTGAATTAACGCTGTAATCAGATCATCTTTGGGTTCCCGACGCCGTTGCTCAACGATCGCATGAAAAAAGTCAGTCATCTCTAGTAGATCTTCTAAGATCTGCCGATCTTCTTTCTCTGTAGTGGGTGAATGGCTAGTGACGATAGCAAAACGGGCGAAGCTATCAAACCACTTCCTGAACCGCTTAGGATCCTCCACTTTATAACCGATTAATTCAGTAATGATCGTGAATGGCAAGGGGTTGGCTAAGTCACTAATGAGATCCATACGCCCACTCTCTTGAACCGCATCCAGCAAATTATTTACAAGCTGCTGAATCCGTCCGCGCATCTTGACAAAGAGTGGAAAGTAGGCTGATTCCACCAGCCCTCGAATATGTGTATGAGTCGGCGGATCACTAAACTGCATAATATCAGCTAAAGCTTCCATGAGCCGACGGCGCGACTCCCATTCGAGCGGTCGGGGTACAGAGGAGATGCGCGGATCTCCGATTAGAGCTTTAACATCAGTGTAGCGACTAACTAGCCATGCCTGCGACTGTTCGTCCCAATAAATAGGGGCTTCTGCTCGCAGTTTTTTGTAAATCGGGTAAGGATCGACAGCTAACTCAGGGTCAAGTAGACTATAAGTATGCGATAAAATCTGTGACATAATCAAATCCTCTTTTATTAGTAGATGTTTTTAGAATGGGAGGAGTGCTTGTTTGATATCTTCTAGTGCACAACTATTACAGATGTGAATGTGCTGAAATCAAACTATCGGGACTTAGACATTTTTTAGTCAAAAAAAGCCTCAAATCTATACACAGCAAGATTTTACTTCGAATCGCTTGTTTTCTTGATATATCTAGGTTTCAGCGATTTTTTTGTGTTTGGTGTATATCCATTGCCCTACTTGGGTTTGAGGCTGTTTTCTTGTTATTTTTTGTCTAATACCAATTTTCATTAATAGCTAGACAGAAAACTAAATATTTTCTACTAAGATTAAAGTCTGTATGTTTTATTTATTCTGACTCCTGACTCCCTGCTTCTGAATTCTCTGCTGCTACTAAGTCTCCAGTTACTTTTGAGAATTGGTATTAGTCCAAAAATACTGCTCCGATAATGATGGCTTAAGCCATAAATTTCTCAATAGCTGTAGCTATCTCATCCGGTAGCTCAAAGGTCGGAAAGTGGCTTTTTGCTTTTAGCTTGTGTACTTTAAACCAAGGATTATCTTGAGCATAAGACTTCTGAGCCGATAAATACTCTAGATCGGGTGGTTGGGAGTAAACATGTAACACAGGTACATGCGGATTTAAGGCAGTTAACGCTTTTAGTGGATCGCTTTCTTTAGCATAACCAGCAGCAATTTCACGCCCCGACCTCATCCACATTTCAGCACTGTACGACCCCATTTCCTGCTGCACGAATTCGATGACATCAGGATTTTCTACTCCCTCCAGCCATATCCCGAAGAGAGTATCACGTGCATGTTGCCATTGATCGGGTTCAGCTAGTGCCTTTACTAAATCCATATATGGTGGTGGTGGTGGCAAAAGCAACCAGTCAAGTAGTACAAGTTTTGGAATTCTTTCGCCCAGCTTTCGTCGTAGTTCGATCGCTACCCGACCACCGTGAGATACAGAAACAGGGACTACCTGTTGTACACTACTTGCCTCAATAACTGAAAGTGCATCCTCAACAAGCTCTTGAGTTCCGTATTCTTCTGTTGGAATGTCTGACTGTCCAGTCCCGCGCCAGTCGAGGGCGAGCACTCGGCGATAGGCAGCACATTTCTCAGGGAGTGAACCGTAGACCGCATGGCTCTGACACCAGGCAGGTAGAAGGAGCAGTGCTGGCTCGCCTCGACCCAGATCTTCGTAGTGTATCTGTAAACTATCAGCTATTGCTTGTACCATGGTGTTCTTATCCTATATGTAGTATTTAGAATGGTTGTTGTTCGTAGTGGTGATTCAATTGATCGAAGAAGATAATGATGCTACTTTGCAACAGTTATGCAATCGCTTGGCAGAAAAAACTGGGATAAAAGTGCATGTCCCAACGATGTGTCGTCTCTTACAAAGATTAGTGTAGCCCAATGACCCGCATTTCTCATTCATGCATTGCCCGTCTGCTCACTGTTTTGCCCTCTTCTGACCAGACAATTTGACTATAAATTCCTTGTAAGGTCTTGTTAGAACTCATCAGCAATCCGCTAATATAGCGACTGATGTGTTGAAATCCTGCTTCTTTTCTAAATATGTGGCGGTAGAATTTTAGAAATTTTGCTACCGTTACTGGAATACCGACGAGGGGAAGCATTTTTTTTCACAGAGAACACTGATTTCGGCTCTCAGTTTCTCATTTTTCCGCTAACCTTCCAAGTCGTGTAATACACAAGGCTTTCAGAGACTGCAATCGCAAAGCTTGTGAGAAATGCGGGAATGAGTAAAAGCTTAGTTGCGATCACAATAGTATCTTTTCAGGCTTAAAACTCACGAATCTTCCTTAATTAGTTCCTGGGCCAGAATATAACCTGAACCTGCGCCAAGTCCAAGTCCAGGAAAGGTAGCAGCACCGATCATAAAGAGATTAGGCACGACAGTGCGATGACTCGGTTGACCCGAAAGCGGACGGAGCAGGTAGCTCTGCGCAAGTGCGTGAGACCCACTTGTCCAATCGCCATATTTCCAATTGGGATTGTAGCGAGCCAAGTCGAGGGGACTGACAATAGACCGACCTAAAATGGCATCAGATAAGTTTGGTATGTGCTGACCAACAATATCTATCACGCGATCCGCAAAGCGATTCTTAAGGTCATCAGTCCAGGTGCCATCCCCTACATCAATCTTGTTTGCGGCATCATCATGTACCCAGAACGGCGTGTCCAAGACTTGTAGCACCATAACCGCCTGCCCCGCAGGTGCCCGTGACGGATCGAGTGTGGTCGGTGTACCAACGCCAATTACTGGGCTACTGGGTAGCAAGCGTCGGGTTGTTTCATTGTAATTCCGTGACACCCCGTCCAGTCCATCAGTGATGTGGGTATAAACGACCTGATTGAGTCGCTCATTATGCCAACGCGGAGGTTCAGATAAAGCGAGGTGAATTACTAGGACGCTATGACCATAGCGAAAATTGTCTGCCTGTTGTTTCACCAATGGCGGAACAACATCTGTATCAGCAAGGAGTTTTAGGTAGAGCTGGTCAGGATTAGTTGTAGCAATAACGGCTCGATTAGCACTGTACTCATCGCCAGCCTCGGTTCGCACCCCAACAGCTTTGCCATCTTTAACCAGAATGCGGGTTACGGTGGAGTTAGTGTAAACCTTGCCACCTTGATTTTGAATAAGGCGCACCAAAGCGCGTGCTACCATCTCAGCACCACCAATAGCCACTGGAAGACCAGCTGTCTGTGCACCAAGGGCAAAGAGCTGAACCCAGAAACCACTGTTTGCATCTTCTGGTCCATGACCTGTGTGTAAAACCCAAGGTGTTAGTAGCCCGCGCCACACCTCAGACTGAAACATCGATTCAAGCACATCTCGGGCAGTGAGCAGAAACTCGACCGCAAAAGGTGACGGATTTTTACCATCTGAGGTAAGCATCAATTGCTTAATCATTTCCGCCGCTTCTGGTGTGGTCAGATCTGTTTTCAATAGACTAAAGACTTGCGGTGCATACTGACCGATATTTTGCAGCATCTGTTGCCAAGCTGCGCCATCGCCAGTAGCTAGCCGCTCAGCTTCAGCGACATTCGCATCCATATCCGTCGAGAGGACTGAGACCTTGCCTCCTGGCATAGAGACTCCCGTCGGCAGATTAGTGTTTACCAATGTCAAACCACATTCCTTGAGTTCTGCCCCGAAATCGGCGTAAGCTTGCGAGAGTGCAAACAGGACGAGAAAGCCAGCATAGACATCGTGGTGAAAGCCTGGAATTGTTAATTCCTCGGTTCGTACACCTCCACCAGGGCGGTCATTCTTTTCTAGAATCAAAACGCTCCAGCCTGCTTTCGTCAAATAAGCAGCATTTACTAGTGCGTTGGGACCACTGCCAATGATAATCGCGTCATATGATTCCATAATCATTCCTCAAGTTTTATCCAACTTCTGATGGCACGCCACTAGCATTAGCAGCTGTGCAGTCCTCGAAGTCTTTATTGAAGATCTATTGCTGCAAAGTCAACTATGCACTTAGTGCTTCTGCAATATTCGTAAAGCCTGCCCAAGTTGTTTTAATCTTTCCATCAACAAAACGAGCACAATGTATACCATTGACTGTAGTCCACTTTTCTGTAGGAGAAAAGCCTTGAAATGGTCCTCGATGAAAACCACCAAATGCAAAGCGAGTTACCACCAAATCGCCCTCAGTGACAATATCCTGAACATTGTAGTGGACATCAGCAAAGGCTTTGCTGAAAGCGCGAACTCTCTGTTTGAAATTCTCACGCCCTGAGTTAAGACTGGGACCAGATGGGTTGGGAGCATCAAATTCGTATTCGGGTAAGTAATTTTCGTCTATTAGCTCCAATTTCCCTTGGTTAAAAGCTTCCTCGAATATAAGTCGGATCGTAGCCTTATTTTTTTGTGCTGACATAGTTTTCTCGTGTTTTGATTGAATTGTGAAATCTAAAGAACAATGCTTAATGCTTTGACAGGACAGATCGAGTATCTCCGTAAGGACAAAACTGTATCCGCGAAAACTTACCATCAGTAAAGTGAGCAAAACAAATTTCCTTCACTTTTGTCTTTTCGCCAGTTGCGGGAATGCCAGAAACCTCACCTGAGTAGGTACCAGTAAAAGTAAAACTAATGGCGGCCATTTTTTCTTCTGCAACGAGCTCATCTATTGTGTATGTTATGTCTGGGTATACTGTGCGATATTTGAGCATCAGCTCTTTTAATGATGTCCGCCCGTCTTTAATACCATCTTTGGTAGAAATCAAGGGGCTTGCACATACGAAATCGGGGGTGCAAAGTTCATACAAGAGCTCTAATTTGTTTTCGTTAAAAGCAACCAGGAACATACGTTCCATTAAAGCTTTGTTCTGTTCTACTGACATAACAACCTCTTGATAATTTTTGTTGATGATTTTTTATTTCCCACCGTTCGCGTAAGAGACTACATCTAGTGCTTGCAGCCAAATTTTTTACTATATCTAGTGTATTAATTTGACTAATGCCACTATATGCAGACAAAAATTTGTTCAAGACACTGCAGGTACTGTTAGCAAACGGTGGATTATCAGCTAACTCTTTTGCTTGCTACGAGATTGCCCCAAGCTGTCGCATTAGACCCAAATCATTCTCATTCACCCAAATTTCAGAGAGCTTACCGCCAGTGATGCGGAAGATGTCAACTCCTTGGTCTTTTACTTTATTGCCAGTTGGGGGGATGCCTAGAAACTCGCCCTTGTGAGTGCCGATAATAAACCAACGAGCTGCCACTTTATCCCCTTCAGCAATCTGGCGTTCAACGGTGAATTTAATATCAGGAAAGCCAGTACGCAGTCCAATAACAAAACTTTTCATGCCCTCAAGTCCACGAATTGGTTCGGGTAAAGTGGGAATTCGAAAGGCAAAGTTATCGGCCATAATTTCGTCAATTACGTTCAGTTTCCCTTCGTTCATCACCTCATTGAAGTAGCGACCAACAAGGGCTTCATTTTCCTCAGTTGAAGTCTCTACAGTCGGGGTATCTGAGGCTGGAAAGGCACCGATTTGTTGAAGCAAACCCATAGTGTCTTCGTTGATGCGAGCTTCCACAAATTTGCCATCAACAATGCGCAGCCAAGACATTCCATCGATGGCAAAGGGTTTACCTTTAGCAGGAATGTCCCCTTTAAGTGTTTCTAATGGAGTACCCATATGAGTGCCACGCGCTGTCCAATGACCTACGACCGTGTCCCCCTGAGCTAACATATGTTCAACGGTGAAATGAAGGTCAGGAAAGGCGGAACGGAGCATAGACACGAGGTTCTTAAACTCAGAGCCGCGATAAGGCTCAGGGTGAGTGGGATTGGTAAATTCAAACTCAGGAGCCATGAATTCGTCTACAAAAGCCAGGTTGCCCTCGCTCATAAGCTCCCTGTAGTAACGACGGGCGAGTGCTTTGTTTGCTTCTGATACATTTGACATTAAATAAACCTCCTGATAGATGTAGATTTATAACGGTTTTCAATTGGATGGAGTTGTGACGATATCTTGGTTTTTTGTTGATTGTTCATTGTTCGCCCATTGCCATCAACCATCAACCTATTACTAAGGAATAGCACCAAGCTGTTGCATAAGACCGAAGGCGTTCTCGTTCACCCAAACTTCTACAATTTTGCCGTCAACCATGCAAAAGATATCAACTCCTTGGTCTTTTATCTGCTTACCAGTCGGGGGAATACCCTGAAATTCACGTTGGTGGGTGGAGACACTGGTAAAGCGGCTCGCTACTTTGTCTTTTTCGGCAATTTGACGTTCCACGGTGAACTTAATATCTGGAAAAGCACTCCTAAGTCCACGAACAAACTGCTTCATGCCCTCACGACCACGAAACGGTTCATGCAAGGTGGGAATCCTCAAGACGAAATTATCGGCAATAATCTCGTCAATTACGTTCAGTTTCCCTTCGCTCAAAATCTCATTGAAGTAACGACCAACAAGTGCCTCGTTTTCTTCGGTTGAGACTGATTCAGTTGGACTTGCCGTTGGCAAAGCACCAATTTGTTGGAGTAGCCCTAGAGTGTCTTCGTTGATGCGAGCTTCCACAAATTTGCCATCAACAATGCGCAGCCAAGACATTCCATCGATGGCAAAGGGTTTACCTTTAGCAGGAATGTCCCCTTTAAGTGTTTCTAATGGAGTACCCATATGAGTGCCACGCGCTGTCCAATGACCTACGACCGTGTCCCCCTGAGCTAACATATGTTCAACGGTGAAATGAAGGTCAGGAAAGGCGGAACGGAGCATAGACACGAGGTTCTTAAACTCAGAGCCGCGATAAGGCTCAGGGTGAGTGGGATTGGTAAATTCAAACTCAGGAGCCATGAATTCGTCTACAAAAGCCAGGTTGCCCTCGCTCATAAGCTCCCTGTAGTAACGACGGGCGAGTGCTTTGTTTGCTTCTGACATTGGATAGCCTTCTTGATAGATGTATATGGGTTAAATTTTCTTAGCCCTAAGCAATCTCAAAGCTTGGCAGAGCCTGGAGCGTAATCGAGTGAGTCAACAATATAAGTTAAGATCGTTGGCTTCTCAGTCTTAGGCGATCGCTCTACAATCCAAGTTTGATAAGCATCTAAAACAATCCGTTCACTTTTTGCTGCTGGTGGATTCCATACACTCGCCTCCCATCTGACGACAACTTTAACTTCTAGTTGAGCGTCAGATATCGGCTTGGGTTCAACCTTTTTTAGGGTATGAACTTCATCAAAGAAAATACGGATGACACGTTCATACCAATCTTTGAAGCCATCAAAGCCATAGACTGTAGTCTCTGGAAAGCGCATTTCTAAACCTTCTTCAGCGAGCAATGGCACATATTCTTCAAGTGGAGCATGAACGTCCAGCTTTGAGTACCAATCCGCTGCAAATTGCTTTACTTCAGAATAAGTTAGAGGTAATAAATTGCTTACTGTCATTATTTTTTTCCATTCACTGAAAAACTTGTTAGACAAAATATTCGACTTCGAGAAGCGAATATTTGATTAGTTGGTGACTACACTTACAGCAGACTTTTAAGTAAGGTAGCTAATTCTCAAGTAATTGCCGATACCGCTATAATTATTAGTAATAATCTGGTGACAAATTACTGTTGAGTAGGTAGAAAATGCCTCATTTATAAGTTTTGAGGTTGACTTTTCAAGGCTATATTTTTTTTAATGAATAAATTGGGTTTCCCAATTAGCGAAATCTTTCAATAATCCTATATTAGAGGGGGTAAACAACGGTCACAATGGTCAATTTTTTGCAGCTAGTTTACGTTTTTTAGATTCTTCTGGTAGCGTTTCCACATAGTAGGAATGGTCGGGCGATCGCTCTTATTTATGTCGCGTTTTTTCTTCCCAAAGACGTCTAACTAATTCCCCTTCAATTCTGAGCTCTCTCAATCTAAGACAGTCACTTTTTAACCAAAATTTTTCTTCATACTTCCCTACTGTCATTACCAATCGATCCTCCCCAATCATCTGATAATGAAAGCATTGAGGTAAACTGTCATTTTTCAACAAGCTTTTGTTAGTAAATAGAACATTCGGGTGTTGTGCATCAACACACCATAATATCTGTCCTAATTCTTTTTTCTTTTTGTATTGCCAACTTAGTTTCACCCCAAAGTTAGCTTCAGTTAAATGGTGAAGAAGGCTGATTGAATTGAGTTCTATTTCTTCCAGGAAGTCAACTTTTACCGTGACCAGTGGGGAAGACCAAATCCCTATTAGTGACAAGTTAAGCGTGAAAGCTAGTTGTCAAGAGGGAAAAGGAGATAAATCGAGAGGTAGTTTGGCTCGTTTCGGGCGAGGGGATTTAACTATCCCCAAATCGCGATTTTCAGGTACA
>JADEWQ010000169.1 GCA_015207585.1 Pleurocapsales cyanobacterium LEGE 06147
GTACCCGCTGAGAGAGACGAACCGAACATCCGTTGTTTTGGCTGTTTTACTCCTGATCTGATAGCCATAGCTGACTGGTTAATTGAGTGTCAGGTGGAGACAGTAGCGATGGAAGCAACTGGTGTGTGAAGGAATTAAGGAAGGGATTGAGGTTATCGCGCTTAACCCCAGATCTACAAGCTAGACTTGCCATTGCTGTCTGCAGATAGGATTGAGAAGCAACAAGTCTTTTAAATGTGCGAAGACTAGATGCGGTTGGAGCGACGACGCAGATGATCATGGCTCAAAAATGATTGCTTTAATAGGGTTGAGTGTAAACCAGCCCAGAGGTTCAGAATTGTTGGCTTGTCCAATTAATTCTAGGGCTACTGAAAGCCAAGGGGCTGTCACCTGAATTTACTTCAGGTGCTTGTACGCCCCGCCCCACCTAATTAACGAGCCGCAGGTGAGTTAATAGGTGGCGGGTAGTTTACTTCTATATCGTAGTCTTGCGTCCACTCATGCCAGGTTCCGTTGACAGGAAAATTGGGAATCGAATAGTCTTTCAGATAACTATCGGAAAAATTAGCGACAACAACAACTCTAGAACCTTCATCATTCCAGCGAACGTAAGCAAAAACTTTACCTTCTGGATTTTCGTCAAAAAAGTCGATATTACCAGTAAACAAAGCCTGATTTTGTTGACGTAAAGCAATTAGACTTTTGTAATATTCCCATAAATTGCGATTCCGTTCATTTTTTAATAAAGACCATGTCAGGGTTTGTTTTTTTTGGTCAGCATTAATTACTTTATATTCGCCAAATTCTTCACCCAAATGTTATAAAAAGGTTTGTCTGCCGCCGTTTTTTTAGCCTCCCCAGTAATCCAATGGAGAAAGTCAGGATTGTTAATTTGTTTGATAGCATCGTAGCGAATCCCATCAATATGATATTCCCGAACCCAAAATCGCACCACATCTCCCATAAAATCCGAGGCAGGACAGGCATCTCGATTTTCATCATAATAACTGTAGTTAAATTCGGGTCCCCAGTAATTATCGGGATCTTCAGGATAATGGCGATCGTGATAGTACCAGTAATCGCGATCGATCTGCAGCAGGGGACTTTCGTCTGAGGAGTGGTTATAAACTCGATCCAACTTGACGATCTTATCTGTAATCCCTAGAGAGCGCATCTAACCAGCGATATACCAATTGTTAAGCTTATCTGTCAAATCTTATACCAAATTAAATTAGCGGTTTGTTCTGCCGTTAATTATGTTTTTTGAGAACACTGAAGGTAGAAACAATAGCGATCGCTATATAAACTTGCCTTATAAACCAGAAACCAAACCAAATTCGGTTATAACTTCCAAGCCTGACCCAGAGAATAGTCTGACCGCTTTTAATTCCAATCTCGATCTACTTTTCAAGTATTACCTGTTGCTGTAAGTGCGGTCTTGCTTCCGGCGATTAGTTTGTTCCTTGCAGTCCGCATTGCCTCAAGTTGAAAAGATTGCAATATATATTTGTTTTTACCCATGAGACTAATCAATGGATTTGATAGTTTTTTTTGCATCTTTATTAAAGATATTGTTTTGCTTATCAAAATAATATTGAAAATTATCTATTAATATAATTATTTTTTTTCAATGCAATCTTCCTCAATTATCATAATTAATTAAAACTTATAAGCCGAATTAATTTTTTATTCGTTTTCCCTAATTAAAATTAATCTTTTATTCAAAAAAAAGGTTAAACTTAGCTATTAAGTTAAGCAAATATCAATCAATCTCAATATAAAAATCTCAGTAAGCTTTGTTTCCAAGCTTACTCTAGGGGATTTTTAGTACTAAAAATTAAACCAATAAGAATGGGAGTTTTTGGTTATTTTTTAACTTAATAAGACTTACCAATCTTTAGATTTTCACAATTTTATTTCACTACACACTAAAAGTGGTTTTCTAATTGTAAAAAAACTGCTAGGAGGTATTATGTCCAATTTTTCTCGACGGAAGTTTTTAACAACTGCAGCTATATCGGCTGCTGGAGGCATTTTTCTCAAAGGTTGTTTGGGAAATCCTCCCGACACGACAACAGAAACAACAGCGGCGGTTACGGCAACCGATCTCAGTCCGGAAATGATGCCAGAAACACCCAAAATCAAATTAGGATACATCCCGATTGTAGAAGCAGCTCCGTTAATTGTGGCACAAGAAAAAGGCTTTTTTGCCAAATATGGCATGACCGAAGTGGAAGTGTCGAAACAGGCAAACTGGGCATCGGCTAGGGATAACGTCATTATCGGTTCGGACGGGGGAGGTATTGACGGGGGACAGTGGCAAATGCCCATGCCCCACTTAATTAGCGAAGGAATTATTACCAACGGGCAAAAACTGCCGATGTATGTCCTGGCACAGTTGAATACCCATGGTAATGGAATTGCAGTTGCCGGAATTCATCAAGGCAAGGAACTCGCTTTAGACCTTTCCAACGCCGCCGAATATATCAAAAACTTCTCTAGTCAACAAGGCAGAAAGTTTAAAGCTGCTCATACTTTCCCTAATGTCAACCAAGACTTTTGGATTCGCTATTGGTTCGCTGCGGGTGGTGTCGATCCGGATAAGGACATCGACTTATTAGCCGTTCCGCCGGCAGAGACGGTACAGGGGATGCGTAACGGTACGATGGATGCCTTTAGTACTGGCGATCCTTGGCCCTATCGCATTATCGCTGAAGATATCGGTCTGATGGCAGCATTGACTGCCGAAATTTGGAAATTCCATCCAGAGGAATATTTAGCAATTCGGGCAGACTGGGTCGATAAACATCCTAAAGCCACAAAAGCTTTGTTGAAAGGACTGATGGAAGCGCAGCAGTGGATCGACGAAACCAACAACAGAGAAGCAGTCGTCAAAATCGTAGCCGGGCGTAATTACTTTAACGTACCGGAAGATATTCTCCAATCTCCCTATAAAGGCAACTACAAAATGGGAGATGGCAAACCAGAAATTGCGGACAAAATGATGGGTCCTCTCTATTGGAAGGATGGGTTGGGCAACGTGTCTTATCCCTACAAAAGTCACGATCTGTGGTTTTTAACAGAATCTATTCGTTGGGGATTTCATCAAAATGCTATTCCCGACCTCGATACAGCAAAACAAATCATTGATCGCGTTAACCGGGAGGATCTTTGGCGAGAAGCAGCTAAAGAAGCAGGATTCGATGCCGATATTCCCCAGAATACTTCAAGAGGAATTGAGAATTTTTTTGATGGCAAGCAGTTCGATCCGAACAATCCAGAAGCCTATTTAAATAGTTTGGCAATCAAACGAATTTAGTCACGGATGCAAATAAGGAGAGAAAAATGACAGTTAGTACTAAAGTTCGCCCAACTAGATCGAATAGTCGCAATTCTGTTGTCAATTTTTGGCAAAAGCATAAAGATAATATCCTACCGCCTCTGTTTGGAATTGCTGGATTTCTGATTTTGTGGGAAATTTTTTCTTTATTTCCTGGGGTTCGGCTGCCCGGTCCTTCTAGCTTGTGGACGGACGAACGGACGAGAACCTTACTTCTCTATCCTTTTTATGACAGGGGAGGTTTAGATAAAGGGCTGTTTTGGCAAACAATGGCTAGTTTGGGACGGGTAGCCCAAGGATACTCGTTAGCTGCCTTGGTGGGAATTAGTATGGGAATTTTGGTGGGAACTAAACCTTTAGTTAATAAAGCCTTAGACCCCATTTTTCAATTCTTGCGAATGGTAGCACCTCTAGCTTGGGTTCCGATCGCTCTAGTTGCCCTCCAGCAAAACCAACCTGCGGCTATTTTCGTGATTTTTATTACCGCTATCTGGCCGATTTTGATTAACACGGCTGAAGGAGTCAGACAAATTCCTCAAGATTATATTAATGTGCAACGAGTTCTCAAATTATCCAAGCAGAAATTCTTTTTTAAAATCCTCCTTCCTTCAGCTTTACCTTATATTTTTACCGGTTTGAGAATTGGTATTGGTTTAGCTTGGTTAGCAATTATTGCGGCTGAAATTGTCATGTCCGGTATTGTCGGCATTGGCTTTTTTATCTGGGATGCTTATCAACAAAACTACGTCAGCGAAATTATTCTCGCCGTCATTTATATCGGTGCAGTGGGGTTAATTTTAGACCGCGCGATCGCCTACTTACAAAAGCTAATTCTTCCTGGCGAATAATTAGATCCAAAACATCCAAAATCTAAAATACAAAATCGAACTATGAGTGTCTTTGTTGCTGTCGATAACATTGAAAAGGTTTTTTCTCTATCTAGTGGTGGCGAATATGTTGCCCTCAAAGGAATCGATTTAAAAATCAAAAAAGGAGAATTTGTTTCCTTAATCGGTCACTCTGGGTGCGGTAAATCTACGTTATTAAATATGATTGCCGGTTTAGATTTACCTACAGAAGGCATCGTCACCTTAGAAGGAAAAAAAGTTACAGAACCCGGACCCGATCGCATGGTGATCTTTCAAAATTATTCTCTCCTTCCCTGGTTAACGGTACGACAAAATATTGCCTTGGCAGTGGAGGAAGTGATGGGAGGTTTACCAAAAGCCGAGCACAAAAATATTATAGAAGAACATATCGATCTAGTCGGCTTGCGCCACGCTACGGATAAATATCCGGGGCAATTATCGGGAGGCATGAAACAGCGAGTAGCGATCGCTCGTGCCCTAGCTATTCGACCCAAGTTACTCTTACTCGACGAACCCTTTGGGGCGTTAGATGCCCTCACCAGAGGTAATTTGCAAGAACAGTTAATGAGGATTTGCGATCGCTATCAGATTACTTCGGTCATGGTTACTCATGATGTAGATGAGGCAGTTTTATTATCCGATCGAATTGTCATGCTCACCAACGGTCCCGGCTCGAACATTGGCGGTATTATAGATGTCGATCTTCCCCGTCCGCGCCAGCGCATGGAAGTAGTGAACCATCCCAGTTATTACAGCTTGCGCAGTGAAATTATTTATTTTCTCAACCAACAGAAACGCATCAAAAAATTACGAGCAAAAAAAGTAGCGATCGTTGCCCGTCACGGTTTAGAAAAAGTTAATCTCGAAATTGGTTTTGTCCCCCTGACTGCCTGCGCACCTTTGGTCGTAGCCAAAGAAAAAGGATTTTTTGTCAAGCACGGCTTAGATGAAGTCAATTTAGTGCGGGAAACCAGTTGGCGCGGCATTGTCGATGGCATTGTTGGCGGCTATTTAGATGGGGCGCAAATGCCTGCAGGAATGCCGACCTGGCTTACCGCAGGGGGCGATCGGGAAACACCAGTCCCCACGGTAACTGCCCTGACGATGACCCGTAATGGCAATGGCATCACCCTCGCCAAGAAATTTTACGCCAAAGGAGTACAGACCGTCACCGATTTGAAGCGCATGCTGTTAGAATCTGACAGCAAAAACCATACCTTTGGCATGGTTCATCCGTCGTCAATGCACAACCTTTTATTACGCTACTGGCTGGGGGCGGGAGGGTTAGATCCAGACCGTGACGTACGTTTAGAAACCATTCCACCAGCACAAATGGTAGCCGATCTCAAGGCAGGAACGATTGACGGTTACTGCGTGGGCGAACCTTGGAACTTCCGCGCTGCCATGGAAGGAATTGGTTTTACCATAGCGACGGATTTAGAGATTTGGCAGGGACATCCGGGAAAAGTTTTGGGGGTTCGGGAAGACTGGGCGAATGCCTATCCCAATACGCACATTGCCCTGGTTAAAGCTCTTTTGGAAGCCTGTCGCTATTGTGCCGATGAAGCCAATCACCAAGAGATTCGGGAGTTGCTGGCAAGTCGCCAGTATTTGAGTACCGAAGTCGCCTACATTCATTTGGGAGATCCCAATACCTACACTTGCAATTTAGAAACACCCATGCGGGAATACGCTCACCATCGCTTTTTCGGAGATGGCATGAACCGTCCCAGCCGTACCGAACACCTGTGGATGATGACACAAATGGCTCGTTGGGGACACATTCCTTTTCCCCGTAACTGGGTAGAAATTCTCGAACGAGTCTGTCGGGTGAGCGTTTTCAGTACCGCAGCTAGAGAGTTAGGTTTCAGCGATATTAAGTATCGCCGCGAACCAATTAAATTGTTTGATGAGATAACCTTTGATGCCGAAGAGCCTGTCGGCTACCTCAATAGCCTAGCCATTAAGCGCAACTTTACCATGGCAGAAATTCACCTCGACGCGCCCAGAGTCTTGGCGGCTTGAACAACTTAACTGCTCTTAATTTCTGTAATTTTTAATTTTTAGAAAAAATAAAATCGACAATGCAACCAGTAAAAACTCAAATCTTAGAATTAACCCCTCAACTCAATTTCGCCCATAACTTTCTTACTCTCGAAAATGTCGCTAAAGTTTATCCCACCCCGAAAGGTTCTTATACGGTTCTGGAAAATGTCAACTTGAGCGTTAAAGAAGGAGAATTTATCTGTCTGATCGGTCACTCTGGCTGTGGCAAAACTACCTTACTCAATATGGTGTCGGGTTTTACCCACCCTACTACTGGCTCGGTATCCTTGCAAGGAAAACCCATTAAAGAACCGGGTCCCGATCGCATGGTAGTCTTCCAAAATTATACCCTTTTGCCTTGGCTGACGGTGTTTGACAATATTTATCTGGCAGTAGATGCAGTCCATCCCAATAAATTAGAAGCCGAAAAGCGGGCGATCGTGCGGGAACATTTAGCCCTAGTCGGGTTGAGCGAAGCCGCCGAGAAAAAGCCCCCGCAAATCTCTGGAGGAATGAAACAGCGGGTATCTATCGCTCGCGCGCTGGCAATTCGCCCTCAAGTGCTAATTCTAGACGAACCTTTTGGAGCATTGGATGCCATTACTAAAGAAGAATTACAAGAAGAGTTGCTCAATATTTGGAACGAGCATCGCTGTACTGTCTTGATGATTACCCATGATATTGACGAAGCATTATTTTTAGCAGATAGATTGGTTATGATGACTAACGGACCTGCCGCTACGATCGGTGAAATCGTTACCATCCCCTTTCCCCGACCGCGCGATCGCGATCGCATTATGGAAGATCCTCAATATTACGATTTACGCAATTATGCTCTCGACTTCCTCTACAATCGTTTTGCCCACGATGATGCTGCTTAGGAAAATATACTTTAATTTATAATTTATAAGCCCCGTGGCGGAGTACCTTGGACCAATATTTCGAGTTCAAGGTACTCCGCCGTGAGACGGAAGGGGCTTACAACAGTCACCAGTCATCAGTGAAAGAAAAACTGGTGACTGACGGGGCGCGTTGTTCCAGGTCGACTGGACACAACCCCTCGCCTGCTTGGACTTCGTTAAGCTAACCCATTTCAATGGGTTTGTGCTTTGAGCCGGAACTTTAGTTCGCGGCAAACTGCGTAAGTCCTAACATGAATTAGCCAACAATAATTTGTGTCAGATAATAAATTTTTAGTAATTTCAGTTGATTTAACTAGAATACTTAGAAAAAGTAAAGACTAAATTAACCTAAAAACAGGCTAATTTATTTTGTTTTCCCTATTACCCCCGTTCCCTATCTCCCTAGTTTCTAAAATCGTTAATTTATCGAACTTTAAATTAGTTCCCTCCAGTCTTCCCAGAATTGGGCAGGGGATCGGGGGGGTGAAAACCGCTGTAACAGACAGATCGATCTTTCCTATTTGCTAGTAATACTTATAGTAATTGTTAAGAAAATTCTTTTCTATTTGCTAGTAATATTATAGTAATTGTTAAAAAAATTCTTTCTAAATCTATCAACAACAATTTTGAGTAAAGATTGGTCTTGCTTGCCATGAAATATCCTAGGATTAAGCATAGCTTCTTATAGTAATTGCTTTCGGTTATGGCAAGTTCTCTGATTCAACCCGAACGAGACTTTACTTTGTGGGCTGTGTTGTTGTTGGCAGCAGCAATCGGTTTTTGGGCAGAACGAACTCGCTGGGGAGCAAAGCTATCGGGTGCCGTCGTAACTATTTTGGTGACATTTATCCTTTCTAATCTGAGAATAATCCCCGTTAGCTCGCCTACTTACGATGTCATTTGGTCAGTTCTAGTGCCTCTAGCCATTCCTTTGTTGTTGTTTAAAGCAGATCTATTGCGAATCTTTCAAGAAACTGGCTTTATTTTAGTTGCCTATCTATTGGGAATTGTAGGGACAGTCATCGGAACAATAGGAGCTTACTATTTACTGCCCCTGGGAAAAGACAACTGGCAATGGGCTGGTGTTTTCTGTGCTACTTATATTGGTGGTGGTATGAACTTTGTTCCCACTGCTAGAATCTTGGGGTTGCATTCAGAAGATTTACTTAATGCTGGGGTAGCAGCAAACAATCTGGTAATGACTTCGTACTTGGTGCTGCTATTTGCTTTACCGTCCATTAAATGGATACGTCGAATTTTTCCGACAAAAAGATCTTATCAAACTATTCACACGGGACAAATAAATCTGTCTACCCCTCAAACTGGAGAAACACTAAGACTGGTAGACATCAGTCTATCCTTGTCGATTAGTGCCCTTGTCTGTGCGGGAGGCTATGGTGTAGCAGATTGGTTAGGCTTGGGTGAAATACGAATTTTAATGATAACTGCCTTAATGGTGGCATTGGCAACAATTTTTCCCCACGATTTAGAGAAAATAAGGTCGGCAGACAAAGTTGGCATGTTACTACTACAGGTATTTTTTGCGGCGATCGGTGCTAGTGCTAACATTGAAGCAGTGCTGGCAATGAGACCTATCTTCTTCTTTTTCGCCGCCTTAATTGTGGCAATCCACTTGTTGATTTTGTTATTAGCTGGACGACTGTTGCGTTTAGAATTAGTTGAATTAGCGATCGCTTCTAACGCGAATACGGGTGGACCGACGACAGCAGCGGCGATGGCGAAGGCAAAAGAATGGGATAAACTAATCGTCCCGGGTATTGTCTGCGGTACTTTAGGCTATACTATTGCTACTTTTATTGGGGTATCTTTAGGACATTTTCTTCGCTAATTAGGACTTACGCAGTTAAACCCACTCATCAAGGGTTTTAGCTATAGGGAACGGGGAACGGGGAACAGTAAATTACAGACATTGTATATATCTGAGTGCGTAAGTCCTGGCTAATTAGTTTTTCTAGAAATTAAATAATTTTTATTAATTTATGTTTTCAATTTTTGCTTGAATAGCTTTAAATTTTTCTAATCTTTTATTTATATTTACTTCGTTCCAAATTATTCCTAAAATTGCTACTCCATCAAAACCCATTTGTTTTACTTCTATTATTTTATTTCGATCGATTCCACCAAGAGCTATGATTTGAGAGCAATGAGGCTTCTGTTTCAGCCAATTTGCTAAAGCGCAAAAATTAAAGTTACTTTGATATCCTTGCTTGGAAATACTATCATAAATGGGGCTAAGAAAGACGTAATCATAAGGAAATTGATTGTTTTCAATTTCCCAAATCGAATGAAAAGATTTACTTTGATGAACTCGATACTGAAGTTGGATTGGTTTAAAGTTAGTGAGTCGAGTATGATGAATTCCTTTCAGCTCATAATTATAAATTAGCTCGTGGTAATGATGAATGATAATATATTTTCTGTACTTGAGAGGAATTGCTTTTAAAAATAGTTCGTATTCTTCCTTAGTAAAATCTGGTTTCCTCAAATGAAAATAAGTAAGTCCAGATTCAAAGATTTTTACAATAGTTTCCAATTCATCAACTAGATTAACTGGATTAGATATCAAAATTAATTTCATCGGTATTTCGTGAATATTTATCTTGGCATCGACTTTGGAACATCTGGCGCAAGAGCAATAGCAATTGATGCAGAAAAAACTATTGTTGCACGAGTACAATATTCTTTTACAAACTCTGGTGCGGTCAAAGATGCGGTTGCTTGGCAAAAGGCTTTATTTTCAATAATCGAGCAGATTCCCCAACAAATAAGACAGCAGATAAAGGCGATCGCGATCGATGGAACTTCTGCTACAGTTCTCTTATGCGATGCTCGGGGCAATCCCATCGATACACCAATTTTATATAACGATGGACGAGGAGTAACTGTCTTAGAAACAATCAAAGAAATTGCACCTCCCCATCATGTCGTTTTAAGTGCTACTTCTAGTCTGGCAAAATTATGCTGGTGGTCGCAGCAACCTCTTTTTTCTCAAGCTGTTTATTTTTTGCATCAAGCAGATTGGCTGGCTTATTTACTCCACGGCAAATTAGGCATTAGCGACTATCACAATGCTTTAAAACTAGGCTATGACGTAGAAAAACTCGTATATCCTAATTGGTTGCAAAATCTTCCTTTTGCTCATCTTTTACCACAAGTTCTCCCACCAGGAACTCCTATAGGAAGGGTAACTAAAGAGATTAGTAACCACCTCAGTTTACCTTTAGATTGTCTCGTCTGTACGGGAACGACTGATAGTATTGCTGCTTTTCTTGCCAGTGGTGCGAGTGAACCTGGGGAAGCAGTAACTTCTCTCGGCTCAACTTTAGTATTGAAATTATTGAGCCAGACAAAGGTAGAAGATGCTAAATACGGTATTTACAGTCACAGACTGGGCAATTTATGGCTAACTGGGGGTGCATCTAATACGGGTGGTGCCGTGTTAAAACACTTTTTTAGCGAGGCAGAATTAGTTAGTCTTTCGCAACAGATCGATCCCAATAAGGAAAGTTTTCTTAATTATTATCCCTTACTCCAAAAAGGCGATCGCTTTCCCATTAACGATCCGAATTTATTACCCAAACTAGAACCCCGTCCCGCCAATCGAGTAGAATTTTTGCACGGTTTACTAGAAAGTCTTGCCAGAATAGAAAATCTTGGCTACCAAAGACTACAACAACTAGGTGCAAGTCAATTAACTAAAGTGTATACGGCTGGAGGAGGAGCAAAAAATTCCGCTTGGAGAATTATGCGTCAGCGTCACTTGCAAGTACCGGTTATTGCTTCCCTCAATACCGAAGCCGCCTATGGTACAGCCTTGTTAGCTTTGACATTCAATCTATTTAATTAGTTACTAGAAAATTTCGCCGCGTTTTCTAGCAAAGAAATACTTATTCAGATTGTAATGATGAATACCTTCTTATACTGCACAATTGCCATTAAATCAACCGCATTTTTACTAAACTAGAAGATATTTATAATTAAGTATATTTACGTACAAATCGCTCCAAGCTTATCACACAATTGCAATTAATTTAACTGTAATTTTACTAAATTAGAAGAATATTGAAATTAAGTATATTTACGGCTAAGTTATTGCCGTTTATCTTCAATGAAAAAGCAATTAAAGATTGTGCTCATCTTCAATGGCAATCTGCTCCCAATCCTTGAGGAATGGAAGCAAGAAGGTAACTCCGCTCATCATCTCTGGGGTGCTACAGAGCTACACAAGTATGGTATTGATGTCGAAATATTGCCTTACGAAAAATATAGTTTTCTGAAGTGGATTAGCAATCGACTCAAGTTTTTAGGAGATTTAGACCTACAACTAAGAGTTTTTCTTGCTAGAGAGCGGTATGATGCCGTTTATTGCGCACATCAAATGACCGTATCTTTACTTACATTCCTGCGTTTAATTAATCTATTTAACAAACCAATGGTCGGGATAGCACATCGTTCCTTTCAAAAAAGCTTGCTCAGTCAATTATTTATTACTTTGTTCGTCAGAGGAAACGATAAACTATTATGCCTTAATGAAAAAACTAAGAACCATCTCAGAGATGAGTTTAAAATACCTGAGAAAAAACTGGGGTTACTGCATTGGTGCATCGATATTAAGGCTCTCACGACACAATGGGGTAAAATGTAGCTATCGCTACGTTTTACCCTAATATTCAAAATGGACTTTCATCTTGACAGTTTGCTCAACTTTCCCAATGTGACAGTTGTTACTTGTCAGCAGCAA
>JADEWQ010000004.1 GCA_015207585.1 Pleurocapsales cyanobacterium LEGE 06147
GAGCAAAGGTAGAGTTTCGCTACACTCTGTCGAGACAGGTAAGCGACTTTGTCAAAATGCTAAACCTCAAGATATTAACTTCTTAACCTACAACACATGGAGGACAAAATATGCCAATTAATTCCTGCCCTCCGTTTCCTCCCTTCGCCAAGCTGAGTACAGCTATGGCGAGGGTCTCCACGGAGGCGGAGAGATGAAATTAGGATGAAATATGAGTGTTCCTTTTGATATAAATTTGCTTTCCAACTATAGATAGACGTATTTATTCAGGAAAAATTTCTACTTTTAGATAGATTAATTTTAAGCTCGGGAAAATATACATGCTGTTAGTTCATCAAGAATATCAATCGAGTTTCGACGTGGCAATGTATTGTGCCGTCGAATGCGAACACTGTGCCGAAGCCTGTATAGGCAATCCAGAAATGGTTGAATGTGCTCGTACTTGCCTCGACTGTGCCGAAATCTGTCGTACTGCGGCTACTTATATGGTTCGCGGTTCTCGTTTTATTCCTCATTTAGTCAGTGCTTGTGCCGAAATTTGCCAAGCCTGCGCCCAAGAATGCGAACAATACAATGTCGAACACTGTCAAAAATGTGCCAAGGCTTGTCACGAGGCAGTTGAAGCCTATCGCAAGATTGCCACAGTAGTGAGTAGTCGATAACTGTAAGTTTGAGAAGGGGAAAGGCAAGGACATGAGACAGAAACATCAAAGTCGAGATAGTTTAAGTAAAGAACATAACGGGCACCAACATCACCAACACCATCAACATGGCGGACATGGCAAACACGCAGGACACGATCCGGAAATATTCAAACGCCGCTTTTTTATTTGTTTGATTCTGACTCTGCCTATCCTCTACTTCTCACCCCAGCTACAAACTTGGCTGAACTACGAAGCGATCGCCTTTCCTGGTTTTAACTGGATTACTCCCGTTTTGGCGATCGCCATTTATTTCTACGGCGGCTGGGTATTCCTCAAAGGTGCCTGGCACGAACTGCGGGGCAAAATAGGCATGATGACCCTAATTGCTCTAGCGATTACGGTAGCATTTGTCTATAGTCTGGCGGTTTCGTTCGGTCTGCCCGGCATGCCTTTCTACTGGGAACTGGCAACCCTGATCGATATCATGTTGCTGGGACACTGGATTGAAATGGCTTCCGTACAGGGGGCGAGTAAAGCCTTAGAGGAACTGACCGAGTTAGTACCGACGGAGGCACACCGCATGCGTAATGGCAAGGTGGAAGATGTCCCCGTGGATGAGATTGGCGCAGACGATATTGTTTTGATCCGTCCGGGAGAACAGATTCCCAATGATGGTGAGGTAATTGAAGGAAAAACCGAGGTCGACGAGTCTTTCTTAACGGGCGAATCCCGTCCGATTCCCAAACGGGAAGGCGATGAAGTTGTAGCGGGTTCGGTAAACAAGGAAGGGTCGATTCAAGTTCGAGTGACGCGCACTGGGGATGAAACCACCATCAACCAGATGAAGCGGTTGGTCGAAGAGGCACAAAGTTCCCGCAGTGGCTATCAAGTATTGGCAGATAAGGCGGCATATTGGTTAACCTTAATTGCGATCGCGGCAGGAACGCTCACTTTTATTGTGTGGCTGTCGTTACAGGACTTACTCTTTGCCATCAATCGCAGCGTAACCGTTTTGGTAATTACTTGTCCCCACGCATTGGGTTTGGCGATTCCTTTAGTGATTGTCAGTGCTACCGCCCTTGCTGCCAAAAACGGCATCCTCGTCCGCAATCGGGAGGCTTTAGAGCGAGCCAAAGATATCAAAACCGTCGCCTTCGATAAGACAGGAACGCTCACGGAAGGAAAATTTGGGGTACAGAATATTTACACGGAAGATTTAGAGGAAATGGAAGCTTTGGCGATCGCGGCAGCTTTAGAAACTCCCTCCGAACATTCTTTAGCTAATGCGATCGCCCGAGAGGCGGAAAATCGCGAACTCGATCTTCCCCCAATGAGTGATTTCAATACGGTAACGGGTAGGGGCGTAGAAGGGAAAGTTAACGGAAAATTGTACCGCATCGGTCGTCCCGAATGGGTACAAGAGCAGAATGTGCAGTTGCCCGCTTCTTTACAACGAGGTTTAGACAAGGCTGACGAGCGGGGCGAAAGTGCGGTGGTCTTGATGGACGAAGAAAAGGCGATCGCCGTCATCTCTATGGCAGATCGAGTCAGGGAAAGAGCCAGACAAGCGATCGAGCAGTTGCAACAAAAGAATATTCAAACGGTGATGGTTACAGGGGATGCCGAAGCCGTTGCCAAAACCGTCGCCCGCGAGTTGGGCATCGATCGCTATTATGCTCGCGTGTTGCCGGAGGATAAAGTTAAGATCGTCCAACAGCTCAAACAGGAAGGAGCGGCTGCCTTTGTCGGCGATGGTATCAACGATGCGGCTGCCTTGCTGGAAGCCAATATCGGGATCGCGATCGGTGCGGGGACGAATGTGGCGATCGAATCGGCTGACTTGGTGTTGATCGAAGACGATCCCCTAGATGCAGTCAAAGCCCTCAATCTCGCCCAGAAAACCTACAGCAAGATGATTCAAAACCTGTTTTGGGCAACCGGATACAACGTTATCGCCATTCCTCTGGCGGCTGGCGTAGCCTATGCTTGGGGAATTTTACTCTCTCCGGCGGTGGGAGCTTTATTGATGAGTCTTTCTACGGTAATTGTGGCGATTAATGCTGTATTGTTGCGTCGAACAAAATTAGCAGAGAAGAGTTCATAACAATTCAAAATTAATACCCCATATCTAAAGACCGTCGGTCGAGACAGCTCAAAGATAATCTGAACGGAGACAGAGGAGATAGATCTGATGTCATTGATCCAGCTTTCGTACAAAGCGTCACTGTTACTGGCTGCATTCGTAATATCAATGCCTGC
Source organism: Pleurocapsales cyanobacterium LEGE 06147 (assembly GCA_015207585.1). Taxonomy (GTDB): domain Bacteria; phylum Cyanobacteriota; class Cyanobacteriia; order Cyanobacteriales; family Xenococcaceae; genus LEGE-06147. The sequence continues at coordinate 2,904 of JADEWQ010000004.1, forward strand.
CACCGAGACAAACGCACAGCTATTCCAGCTAGGAACGGCTACGACACCTGCTGCTGAGACAAACGTGCAGCCAGCCAAACTAGGCGAACTGGGCACGGTCGATTTCCCCACGTCCTGCTCTGAAGATGCCCAGGCGCACTTTCTGCGTGGCGTGGCGGCACTGCATTCCTTCTGGTACTCGGTGGCGAGCGATGAGTTCCGCGAGTCCAGGCGAATCGATCCGAACTGTATGATGGGGTACTGGGGTGAGGCAATGGCGCATGACCATCCAATCTGGGGCGATCCGCAAGAGACAGAAGCGGCGCGGCAGGTTTTGACCGAGATCCGCATCACACCGGAGCTGACACCACGCGAGCGTGCTTATATCAACGCCGTCAAGGTGCTGTACGGTGAGGGCGATAAAGCTGCTCGCGATCGGGCATACTCCGCTACAATGGAAAAAATCTACCGAGAGTATCCGGAGGATGAAGATGCGGCACTCTTCTATGCACTTTCGTTGATGGGGATGATTCAGCCGGGAGACCCTAACAGCTTGCAAACTCGTTTGCGTGCGGGTGAAATCGCTTCAGAAGTTTTCAAAAACAATCCCAATCACCCCGGCGCGGCACACTATGTTATCCATGCCTATGACGATCCCGAACATGCCATCAAAGCACTCGATGCCGCACGGCGTTACGCCAAAATCGCCCCCGCAGCTCCCCATGCCCTGCACATGCCTTCGCACATCTTCCTGCAACTAGGGATGTGGTCAGAAGCCGCCGCCTCAAACGAAGCCGCGTGGGCTACCGCGGATATCCAGGAAAAGCCCAAAGACCGTCCGGTCAACGCCAGCGACTTAGAGGGTTACCACAGCCTGCACTGGCTGAACTACATCTATCTACAACAAGGTCGCTACAGCGATGCCAGAGAGTTGCTGGCGCGGATGCGAAAGGAGCTAGCCGAATCCACGTCCGATAACCCGATGCAGCTCTACTATGCCGCTTACACCTACGCTCATATGGCAGCGGCTTTTGCGGTCGAAACCGAACGCTGGAATTTGGCAGAAGAACTATTTCAGCCGTTGCAAGCCCTAATGCAAGCGAATTCCCCGACCGGGGGCAAACCGCAGCTACCCCAAAGTACCGCTATCCAAGCCGCTTTGGTGTCGTTGCAAACATTACCCGCGTTTGTGCGCGGTCTAGCGGCAGCCATGCAAGGTTCAGCAGATGCCAATCAGAGCATTGCCCAGTTGCAAACCATTGCCCAGCAGTACTCCGGTAAGCAGGAACCAGCCCTGGCACAAGCACTGAAAAAACTAGAGATTCAAAGCCTGGAAGTAGCTGCTAGCAGTAGTGCTTCCAAAGGCGATTTTAACAAAGCCATCGAAACGATGAAAGAAGCAACTGCCCTAGAAGAATCACTATCGCCGCCTTTGGGTCCGCCGGAACTGATTAAGCCCTCCCACGAGTTGTTCGGCGAGATCCTCTTGCGTGCAGACCGTTTCGAAGAAGCCGCAGCGCAGTTTGCGACCTCGCTCCGCAGACACGAGAATCGCGCGCGTTCCCTGTTGGGCGCGGCACGCGCTGCCGCTCAGAGTGGAGACACACAAGATGCGGCTAACGCTTATGCCCAACTCATACGTCAGTGGCAGCCAAGCGACGCGCGGTTGCCGGAACTGCGTGAGGCAAGAGATTACCTAAAAAATAAGGAGGGCAGATAAATGTCGAAATACGTTTTTAAAAATCCTTTTATTCATTTGACATCTCCAAATTATCGCCACAGTAAAATTGGGTTTATGGGTAAAAAAATTTAGGCTGGTTCTATACTCTCAAACCGCTACTACAAAAATCAGTTAATTCTTACAATGAATCTTCCTGTCGATAAACTCCCCAATGATAATCTTTTGGTTCGACCAATACATACTGCTGTCAAAGGAAGAGCTAGATATAAAGTCAAGGGACTGCATCAAGAAGAAGCTCTCAAAAAATATCTTGAATGTAAATTGTCAGAAGAGGACGGAATCGCGCAAGTTCGTGCTAATCATGTTACGGGAAATGTTCTGGTTATTTTCCATTCAGATATAAGCACAAATGCGATCGCCTTACTTCTCCAAGGCATTATCTTAGATTACAGAAAAGAGGTTGGAAAACTATCTATAAAAACAGTTGAGAGTGGCACAGCACTAGAAAAAGCCAAAAATTTAACTATAAATCAACAAAAATTAGATCGGCAAAAAGCTTGCGATCGCGAGCAAGAAATTACACCTTGGCATGTATGGTCGGTAGATTCTGTGATTACTGAATTTAATACCTCACCAGTATCGGGGTTATCGAGTGTATCTGCTCGCGAAAAGCTAAAGCAATATGGGCTAAATGTTCTACCTCAAACCACTTATCGTTCCAAGCTCAGTATTTTGCTCGAACAGTTCAAATCCCTTCCCGTAGCATTTCTTACAGTCGCCGCCGGATTATCCCTTGCTACTGGAGGATTGGCTGATGCTGCAGTAATTCTAGGTGTTGTCGTCACCAATGCTGTTATTGGTTATGCCACTGAAAGCCAATCAGAAAAGATTATTAACAAAACTTCAGTTAATAAATCATCTGCTCTTGTTATCCGAGATAGTAATTTACAAGAAATAGATGCTCAAAAAGTTGTTGCAGGAGATATTCTCGTTCTCAAACTTGGCAATTATGTAGCGGCAGATGCCAGACTCATAGAAGCAAATCGCCTCAGCATTGATGAATCTGCACTTTTTGGTAAAAACTTGCCAGTTGTTAAAACCTCTGAAACCCTTACGGTGCAGGATATTCCTCTCGATCGGCGCGTGAATATGGTCTATAAGGGAACTGTAGTCACTGGAGGACAAGGCGTTGCTGTGGTTGTGGCAACCGGAGAAGATACTCTCAGAAGCAAAAGCCAAGCAATTCTGTCCCAAACGTCTACGCGGCAACAATTAGTACGAGTGACCGGACAACGGGTGCTGATTTCAGGAGTTATTGGCACCCTCGTTCTGGGTACTTTACTGCTGCACAAATATGGTCTTGACGCGAAAATTTTGCTGGCAATTCAGAAGCTGCACGCGCCAATTAGCGATCGCATCATGCTTGGCATAACTTATTTAGGTGAGCCAGGAGCGTTGCTGTTGATTTGTTTGGGTTTAGGAATGGGACCTTTGTTTGATAACCGTCGTCCCCAAGCAACTACCTTGGCTATGGCTGCACTCAGCTCCTTTAGTTTAAATTATTGGCTAAAAATGTTATTTGGTAGGGCACGTCCAGAATTATGGAATCGAATCATTGATGTGAGTTTACACAGCTTTCCTAGCGGACACGCCATGATGTCAACGGTAATTTACGGCTTTCTAAGCTATATGCTGGCAAAGCAGTTCCCTAAATGGCGGAGACAGATTTTTATCTCTGCTGCCGTCTTAATTGCTGCAATCGGTTTTAGTCGGCTTTACTTAGGCGTACACTGGCCCACCGATGTAGTAGCTGGCTATGCCGCAGGTTTAATGTGGTTGATAGTCTGTATTCTTATCTTGGAAATGCAGCAACAATATCGCTCGTTACCAGAAGCAGGCTGAAATTTCATTTATAACAGCAAAGTCGTTAAAAGTGCTGATTTTAATATCTTTTTCAGATATATCAACCAAAATCGCGATCGCTATCCCTTGACTTTAGCAACATATATGTTGCTAAACTAACCAACAATAACTTAAACAACTTTTTTGTTGTTTAACTCCCTAGAGATCTTGTGAGACAGTAAATTGTGCTTACAAGGTGGCGGTCGGCATGGGTAAAAACAAGGAGAACTCCGAAGTACCATTCTGTGCCGGAATATCAATGCTACTAGCTCAGTATCTCTCAGGACAACTGAAGTTTAAACCAAAGCAGTAAGACTAAAACTATGGACTACTTTGATTATGACGTTGTCATTATTGGTGGCGGACCAGCAGGTTGTACTTGTGCCCTCTATACGGCACGCTCTGACCTAAAAACAGTCATCCTCGACAAAAATCCGGCGGCTGGAGCTTTAGCTATTACCCATAAGATAGCTAACTATCCTGGCGTGCGGGGCGAGGTAGGTGGAGATGAACTGCTTAAAGTAATGCGCGAGCAAGCGATTGAATTTGGTGCTGATTACAAGCGAGCACAGGTTTTTGGGATCGATGTCAGCGATTCCCAGAAAAAAGTCTATACCCCAGAGGGTACGTTTAGGTGCCGCGCTCTCGTACTTGCTTCCGGCGCAATGGGTCGGGTTGCCTCAATTCCTGGCGAATCCGAGTACTTAGGTCGGGGAGTGAGTTACTGTGCTACCTGCGATGGAGCTTTTATGCGCGAGCGCGAAGTGGTTGTAGTCGGCAGCAGCGAAGAGGCTATTGAAGAAGCCCACGTACTCACGAAGTTTGCTGCTAAAATCCACTGGGTCACTCCTAAAGACCCGGCAACCCTCGACGGTCATGCCGAGAAACTACTGGCTCATCAGTCGGTCAAACTTTGGAGCAAGACTCGCCTGCTGAAAATCGACGGTGAAGAAAGCGGTGTTACGGCTGTCGAGGTACTTCCCAAAGGTCGAGAGCCAATCTCAATCGCTCCGGTTGAAGGTGTATTCATCTATCTGCAAGGTGCCAAACCGATTACCGATTTTCTGGGCGGTCAGATCGAACTGAAACCGGATGGTGGGGTTAAGGTCGATGAGATGATGCAAACTAACATACCAGGGGTTTGGGCAATTGGAGATATCCGCAACACACCTTTTAAACAGGCAGTAGTCGCCGCTTCAGACGGTTGTGTTGCTGCGATGGCGATTGACCGCTACCTGAATCAGCGGAAGAATATCAAACCCGACTGGAGTTGATGTCCCGTTCGCAACTAGGTAGCTTCGTGTCAAGACTAGAAAGCTATTACTTCAAAAAGGATTGAAACCATGGAGTGGTGCAAAGATAATCCCAAGTTAACTCAATTTTTACAGGAAGAGCTGAAGATTGCACCTGTAGCGATCGAGATGGCTCAACGTCTATGTCAACAGCAGCTCGGTTCAATGCCTATTATTCTCTGGCAGCATGGAGTTTTGTCCCTCAGCCAGTTAGAACAAACTTGGGACTGGTTAGAAAGGTAATAATGATGATAATACTGCAGTTGAAACTATTATTATATGAAGATTTGGTGTCTATGAGTGTAAACCCTGCCCTCGCTTTCGGCGCGAGGTACGAGCGAACCTCTCTCACGCTTTACCATATTGGGTAGAAGCGGAGGATCCCCGCGAGGTTCGCTAAATCCTGCTAACAAACAATACTTTGATGATTCAATGGCAATTAACAAAGCGTATCTTTCTGGGAAAAGATACGCTAAGATTTGTTTTTTTACTAAAGACGCTCGGGCAGAAAAAATAAAGCTATAGTCTGCTACGTTTTTGTGCAGACGGAATTTAATATCTTAGAGATAGCCACTGATTAAGCTTGGTCCCAAAGCTCTTTTACTCTACCTTCAGGAAGCCATTGGGCGATTTCCTGAATTCGCTCTTCGGAAAGTTCTTCTTTAGTTGCAGAAAACACTGCTTTAACGGCTTTATCTCGATCCAAGTTTTTCGGGAATCCTCCTTCATTAGCAACTCGGAAGAGGAAGCGATCGGAGTCGATTTTAAAGATTCCAGGACCGTGCCAGGGTGGACGTACCCGACTTAAAAATCCTACGATTGGATTGGTATCTTTCCAAAGCTCGGCAATTTCCATCTGAAGAGCTTTCTCATCTGTAGGTACCGCCTCTTCATGCAGTTCTGACTCAACGCGATCGGCAGTTTCGGTAGTCATTACATCTCGCATAACACGAAAAACGACTTCGGTAAAGTCTCTCGCATCGTATAGATCTGCAAACCCTCCTTGAACCATGACCTTTTCCAAAAAAGAGCGATGTTCGTCGGCGATCGCAGTTCGAGAATCTTCTATTTCCGTTGGATCGACTTCGGGAATATTTTTTCTATATACTTCATCTGACATGGTTATTTCCTTGTATTTTATCAATATTGAGCAATTACCCTTACTCGTGTAACTTCGCACAAGTCAAAAACGTTAGCATCTACCAGAAGTTTGAGAGGTTGATTATTCGCTCATTTTTAGAGCGGTAAAAAAAGCCTCGACTCCAGCGGCTGCTCCTTCAGAATGATCCATAATCGCCGTACCTGCATTCAGAATGACATCTTTGCCATAGTCAGCTACTACTTGAGGAACGATACCGGGATGAATACCCGCTGAAGGAACGGGAAAGACATTGCGCGATCGCAACTGCTCCCTAATTTTCCTTTCTTCTTCTGCCTCAAAGGGTAAACTGCCGTAATGAGCGGGATATAATACGGCATCTGCTCCGGCATGCGCCATTAAAGTTCCCAATAATACCGAATAAGTTAAACCAGTATCTGCCGAGGCACCCATTGCTCCAGCAAAGGCAGGATGGGCAAAAATAGGTACGTTAATTTCTGGATCGGCTGCTAAGGCTTCCAACACGGAAAAGCCATAAGTAAAAACATTCAGCAGTAAGGCATTTGCTCCTGCTTTTACCAGTGAACGAGCATTAGCTAACAAGCGATCGGCTCTACCGGTAACATTGATTGCATAAAGTATTGTTTTACCTGTTTTTTCTTTAACTTCCTCGATAACGGGGCGACAAGCAGCCAAACGCTCTCTAGTAGGAGCTACTTCTAAATCTCCTAAAATTTCATCGTCTTTGATTAAATCTAAACCAGCATAGGCTACCTGTCTTAGAATATCTGCATGATCTGCCGCACTAAGTCCTAAAGCCGGTTTAAAAATTGCCATTACCAAAGGGCGATCGCTCACTCCCAATTTTGCTCGGATTCCTGTAATACCTAATTTAGGTAACCTGCCATAATCTTGAGGAAGCCGCACCCCAACTATTTTGGCTGCCCCAGCCAGAGAATATTTACCGAATATCATCGTTAACAGGCTCGGAATGTCATTTTCGACGTTAATTTTAGGAAAGCGAATGGTAGCGATACTGTAGTCCTTTTCATCCTTCTTTATGTTGACTACTTCTGCCAAATGCTTTTTCAATTGAGTGCGCTGGGCGCGGGAACTTGGTGAGGGGCTGTGGGCTGAATTTACTTCAGCCCCTTGTAAGCCCCGTTCCCGCGCAGGAAGCGCAGTGCTTTCACCTTCTCGATGGGCAAAATGCGCATTCCAGGTACCGACAGTTTGTCCGACAGCAATCGCTCGCGCCTGACGAACAGCATCAATTGTAGGAGGAAAGCGATAATCTACTTCAATAAGCATGGGTAAAACCTTGAATCAAAGTGTTTCGGATTGTTCTTTTTATCTAAGAAAGAGTCAGTAGGGGCGAATGGCCATTCGCCCGTACAGGAGTCAGAATAAAATAAGTTTAAGACCTCAGTAAAGTTGAAGAAGTAGGAACGTTCGCTTTTTAGTGCGCCTATGGCGACTCTGTCTCCTTATTCAATAGCTTATAGGGTGGCAATGAAAATTTTGGCTTCGATATCTCGACGAGGAATACCACATCTATGAAAAAAATGCTTTAGATTGGGCATAGAGAGACATTACTGCCAATATGCTAGGAAATTATCAACAAAGTCATTTAAGAATTGAAGTAGATGCCAGCGAACAACTCATTCGCGATAGTTTACTCCAAACCGATAAGTTAAGAAAATGGGTTTGGCCCGAGCGTTTGTCCCCTGGTTTACCCGAAAAGCTACACTCAGGATTAACTTTTACTGGCTGGTTGGGATTGGTGCCAATCGAACATGAAGTACAAGTAGCTAGCGATAATTGTTTGCGTTTGCTTTTAAGTAAGGGGATTGATGGCTACCACGAGTGGTATTGGGGAGACGGATGGGTACAATCTCGCTTGGAAGGTATATCTTTGCTGCCTTTGAATCTGGGACAAACTCTAAGCTTAATGAAGCTACGTCAGTTTCTCGCCCTACAGCAAGCTTCTATAAGTAGGTGAACAAAATTTTTGCTAATTGGTGCCGTTAACTAAAAATCGAAGTTATGAAAGCAGTGGTTTTTCATGGTATCGGCAATGTTTCATTTAGACAACGTATCCGACCCAAAATTTAAAAACCGACCGATGCCATTATCCAGGTGACTGCCAGCGCAATTTGTGGTAATGACCCGCACAGGATTCGGGGAACAGGTATGAAACCAGGAACGACTCTGGGACAGGAAGCCGCGAGTATGGTGCAAAAAAGGGATTCCAATGTTCGGAATCTGAAGGTGGGCGATCGCGCCGTTGTTCCTTATATAAAAACGAACACCTAAGGAGATTGAAAGATGGCTCAGGAATTGAGTGGCAAAAAAATCGCAATTTTAGTAGAAAATGGGTTTGAACGAGTCGAGATGACCAAACCCAGACAGGCGCTTAATGATGCTGGTGCTCAAACTTACCTAATTTCACCCCAGCGCGACAAGGTACAAGGCTGGAAGCGAGGACATTCGATTGCATGTGGATTACTTTATTAGTTTACGCGATCGCCACTCAGATTGCTTATCCTAATCGTCAGTCTATTGCCTTTGTTGGCGATGGTGGTTTCTCAATGCTGATGGCAGAATTCGTCACTTGCATCAAATATCCACTTTCTGTCAAGGTGGTAATTGTTAAGAATGGCACATTGGGGCAAATCAAGTGGGAGCAAATGATGCACCTAGGCAATCCCGAATTTGGTTGCTTTCTCCAGTCGATTAACTTTGCTGCCTTTGCTAGAGAGCTTGTGGCAGAACCGATTGTACAAGAATTAATTTAAAGCTTCATACTGTTGGACACTTGTTATTAGCTGTTAATAAGACAAAATTGAACTAACGTCTGCTAACATCGAGCCATGCGCATAACCCTGATGCACAATCCCACTGCCGGACAAGGGCAGCACTCCAAAAAAAGTCTGCTACGGGCACTGCGAGAGGCGGGGTACGATCCCTGCTACCAATCCACCGATGAAGATGATTTTCCTCGTGCGCTTTCTGCACTCGGCGAGTTGGTGGCGATCGCCGGCGGTGACGGCACGGTCAATAAAGTGGTCAAACATCTGATTGGACGAGATATTCCCATCGCTATCCTGCCGCTCGGTACCGCCAATAATATATCTAAAACGCTCGGCATAGACGATTCCCTAGAAAACCTGATTACTGGATGGGCTTCGGCAGCTCGGCGAAAATTTGACGTAGGTGTAGTGGAAAGTCCTTGGGGCACGACACACTTTATCGAAGCGGTAGGTGTCGGTATGTTCCCTCAAATGATGCCATTAGTTTCGACTGCTAAGAAGGGTCATGGGTTCGCTAGCTCTAATGACGAGTTGGAGTACGACCTTGAGGCATTCAAGACACTGCTTTACAATTATCGCCCCCAGGCGTGGCAGATTACCCTCGACGGACAAGACTACTCTGGTCGCTATTTGCTCGTCGAAGCAATGAACATTCAAAATATCGGACCTAACATTTGCGTGGCTCCATTGGCAGATCCCGGCGACGGACACCTCGATGTTGTCTTGATTACTGAAGAGGAAAGGGAAACTTTCGGGCAATATTTGACGAATTGCCTGAGTGGTGACGAAACGACTCCCGACTTTACTGTATGTAGAGGAAAGCACCTGCAACTCCGCTGGGAAGGCAGCGAGATCCACTTCGACAGCGACATCTGGGCTGCGAACAAGACTCCATTTGAGAAGGTAAATCCACTCAAACAAGCTACACCAGTCACTCTGGAGATAAGGTTGGAACCCCACGCCCTAGAATTTCTGGTACCGACTTGAGCGATCGCGAATCATACTCAATTTACTTACTTTTCGTTATTCTCCACTCAACCAAGCGATCGCGTTTCTGATCCACTCTTCTACGTTGGGATTTTTGAGTAGCTGATTATCCTGACTGAGAGCAGAAATAGCTTGTTCGATTTCCTCTTTAGTATAGCCAAGGGCAAGGAGAGTCATTTCTAAGTCTTCGACAATCTCTTTTGAAGGAACGACGGAACTTATTGAAGTCGATACTTCGATTCCTGCTATATTTCGCCATTGGGCAAGTTTAGTTTTGAGTTCGAGTGCTATCCGTTCTGCTGTCTTTTTGCCCACTCCAGGAGTTTTAGTTAATAGGGGAATATTACTGGTAACGATCGCGCCAACTAAATCGTCAATGCCTAAAGTGTCGATCAGAGCGATCGCCAGTTGAGTGCCAATTCCACTGACCCCGATCAATTGACGGAATAAATCTCTTTCTGCTGCTGAGGCAAAACCATAGAGAACTTGTCGATCTTCTCCGATCTGTTGATGAGTAAAAATTTGCACTATTTCTTCATTACCTATTGATAACTGACGGGCAAGACGAGAAGAAATCTGCACTTCGTAACCGATCTCATTTACTTCTAAAATGAGGAAGAGTCGATTATTGGTGCTTTTAACAATTTCTACTGTCTTACCCTTAAGATAATTAATCATTGTTAATCGACAAAAAAACCAAAGTACTTTAAGCCTTCTAAAATACCACCCGCACAAAAGGCTTCAGCTAAATAAAGGGAATGACTTTGGTTATCCCGATACCATTGACGCAATTCCGGTCTGGCATTGCCAACAATAATTCCTTTTTCTTCGCCCTTAAATAAAGCAATATCGTTACCAGAATCACCGCAAACAACTGTTTTTTCAGCATTTATGTTCCATTTTTGCCGCAGAAATTGAACCGCTAAACCTTTGTCCCCTCTTTGAGGCAGTATATCTAGGTCTTGACTCCCACTGTAAACTAATTTGATCTGAAAACCTCGGTTAGATAGCTCCGCTTCTAACTCGACCAAAACTTGCTCTGCCGATGCTTCGTCTAGATAGTAACTAATTTTAAAAGGATTCTGTTCCGAATCGGGTTGAGGAGTAAGTTGTTCGTATTTACTGGCTATGGTAACGATTTCCTCTCTCTGCCAGCCCTGAGATAAAATATCTGCCCATTGGGAGTCAAATTGCGCTTGAGTAGGGTTAAAGTAAATTTCCGTACCGACAGAAGTAATCAAAGCATCTGGCGGTAGTAGAGATTTTTCCTCTGCTAATTGTCTATACAGATAAAGCGATCGCCCCGTAGCATAAACTATCTTCGTGCCATATTCCTGGCGATGGGTGTTTAATCGCTCATTAAGAGTTTTTAGGGCGATATCGTCGCCAACAAGAGTATGATCTAAATCTGTCACGAATAAAAATGAGGTCATATTTCTAAAATAGCGGTAAGTTTCTATAGATTATGTTGCCTGAATATACTGTAATAGTTAATCTAAAACTCAATAGTTCTAATTTTGAAACTTTTTTCCCTAGATAAAATCGTAATGTATCTGATTTTGAGGAGTGCGGGATAATTATAGTCAATCCTTGGGAAAAAGAACTTTGAGCCTTAATGAGGAGAAAAATATACCCTGAGCTTATCGTAAAGTCGAGAGTGTTTGGTCGATAATTAATTGCTTCTGCAAACCCCGGGCGATCGCTAATTAGGTAGTCAACTTAGTAGGATGGAACTATATTCTCCTTTTTCCTCAGAGCATGATATTGGGTAAACAAAAAATAAATAGGCAAAATCTCACTTTAGCGACAAGAACTGAGAAAATTAAACATATTATCGAGCAACGTCGTCCCCTCGCTCAGAGAATCGAAGCTGTAGAACAAAATCTTCGCTCTCTTTCGCGATCGCTGGACAATCTCGAACAACACCGCAATAGATTAATCTCCAAAGTTGAAGACCTAAAAATTAAGGGATGCTTGCAGGAAATTGATTGTTTAACGCTGCAAAGAAATATTGAGGCTGAAATAGCAGCCCTTAGTAAACTGAAAGTCCGCTTCTATCGAGATACAATTAATATTGGCGTTATCGGACGTGCCAGACAGGGTAAAAGTCGTCTGCTGCAAAGCTTAACCGGACTTACTACTGCGGAAATTCCCACTGGCGATCGCCAACACTGCACGGGCGTTCGCAGCACCATTCACCACAACCCCAATGTAGATACTTACGGTGAAGTTTGGTTCCATTCGGAGCGTTCGTTTCTAGATGAAGTCCTCGCTCCTTATTATGAAAAATTACATCTGGGTACAAAACCGATTAGTTTGGCAGAATTTGCCCAAAATCCCCCACCTTGCCTACCTAACACAATTGCTAACAATGCGGTAGCAGGAGCGATGTACGAACATCTTTGCAAGTACCATACCAATACCAACTTAGAGAAATATCGTCATCTCCTCCAAGAACCATCCCCTCGTCGAATTTCTAAAGAGGAAATCAGAGAATATGTCGCTCAAGACACCGTTGACGGTCAGCGCATTTATTTTAACTATCTAGCCGTCAAAGAAGCCAAAATTGTCTGTACCTTTCCCAACTCCGACGTGGGGCAAATTGCCCTAATTGATATGCCGGGATTGGGAGATACGGGATTGGGAGATGAAGCACGACTGCTCAAAATTCTGGGACAAGATGTCGATATCGTTCTGTTTATCCGTCTACCCAAACCTCCTGGCGACTTTTGGGCTGATGTAGACGTTCAACTGTATGATACGGCTAGTGCAGCCTTAACCGATATACCCATCAAACTCTGGTCTTTTTTGATCCTCAACCATACGGATGCCAATTCTCCTATTGGAGATAATTTTGTCTACTGTCAAGATTTAGCAGACTCCCGGGAAGATAAACATCTCTATGTAGTTGATTGTATTACGGCAAATTGTGCTGTCCCTGAAGAAGCAAATCGACAAATTCTCGACCCGGTACTCGACTATTTAATCTCCAATATTACTTCTCTCGATCGCCAATACACTTCCTCTTGTCAAGACCGTTTGTTTCGCCTTCAGAGTGAAGTAGCAGCAGAAATAAATAAAGCTCGTCAGGCTTTACACCAAGGAACGGAAAGAGATAATTGGTTTCCCTTATTTATCAAGCTTTTCGACCAACTTTGGGATGACTTAACTAGCGGTCTAGAAGAATTACTGCAAGAATTAAGGGAACAGCGCGATTTACAAGATTTTGATTTTAAACGACAAATAGATGCGGCTCTCCAAGCTTGTCGGGAAGATACTGGCATTCCCTCTGAAGAAGAGATCGGGCAAAGGCGTAATAGTGTTGGCGGCTATCCCAATGCTTATTACGAGTATTTGAATGAAGTTCGCGCTCATCTGTCCCAACATTTCCTCTTATTAGACGAGGGATTAAAACGTCCGATAGAACGGGTCAAAGCTCAAGTTGCTGAGGTTTTAGTCGAGAGAGGTCGTTTGGGAGAGCTTACAGAAGTGAGAGGCGCCCAGTTTTTAACAGAAATAACCGAACTCATTCCCGACCAACTCGGTCAATTAAAATTGGGATTTCAAATTCTTGCCAATTTCTCTCTTTCTTATCGGGGACTGATTCAACATCGAATTCGGCAACATCTCGACGATTTGACCCCCGATACCACCTCTCTTCAACTTTCTCCTTCTCCTTCTGCTGGTGAGGTATTAAGTTGTCTTGAGTCCCTTCATGCAGAAGCTCTTTATCAATGCGAAACGGCACTAGACGATCTACTAGCAGAACCGAATCAAGCTGCATTTGCCATTGTCGAAGAATTTTTAGACCGCGTCCTGCGAGCCAAAGAAGTCAAAAATCAATGGCGCATCTTTTTAGAAGAATTGCGCTCGGAAATTTGGTCTACTGAATTCGAGCAATTGGGAGAACGAACGAGAATGCGGCGGGAGTGGCTAGATTCTGTAGAACGGGTCATTACAGCAAACCAGTTAAGTGCTTTTCAATTTTTGGATTATTAAGCAAGGGAACCTGAATGCAAGAACTTCAAATTACAATGCTCGGACCTAGCGGAGTGGGCAAAACTACTCTCTTAACCGCTATATACGAACAATTTGAAAGTAATATTGGTTTAACTAATCTTCAACTCACTCCCGATGATGAAAGTGCAGCAATCTTACAAGATCGTTTGGTGGAACTAAAAAGCTTACTGGATGTTTTTGAAGCCAGAGGTAGAGTAGGCGTACAGGGAACAGAGGCGATCGCCGGTCCCGAATCTCTTCGCTCTTTTTTGTTCGATCTAGGCAAGAAAGGCGAAAAACCATCCCTTCAGTTACGCTTTTACGACTATCCGGGTGGCTATCTGGAAACAAAAGCATCTAAGGAAGAAAAAGAGTTTGTCAGAAAGCTGTTACTCGAATCGGCAGCAGTGTTAATTGCCATTGATGCTCCCGCTTTGATGGAGAAAAATGGCAAATTTCACGATAAAATTAATCGACCGCAGCAAATTAAAGCTTTATTTAATGCCGCTTATCAAGATCTAGAATCCCCTCGCTTAGTTATATTTGCCCCAGTTAAGTGTGAAAAGTATTTAAAGAATGAAAAAACTGCAAGAGAGTTGTTAGAGAGAGTAAGGCAGGGATACAATACTTTATTCGCTCACTTCGATTCGGAAAAATTAAGTCCCTGGATTGTTAGCGTCATTACTCCCGTGCAAACTGTAGGTAGTGTTGTCTTTTCCCGTATGGAGATCGATACCAACAACAACCCCCATTTTTACTTTCGCAAAATTAGGCATGATGCTCAATATTCTCCCCACGATAGCGAACAGCCATTGCGATATCTGTTGCGTTTTCTGCTAAAACTACATCTCGATTCTCGTCAATGGGGCTTTTTCAATTTTCTGCGAGATTGGTTGGAGTTAGACGATCACCTCAAAAAAGCCGTTGATGAATTTGCCAGAGGCTGTAAAACCAATGGTGGTTTTGCGGTAGTTAAAGGCGAGAAGTGGCTCAATATTTAGGAGAAAACAAATATGGTAATTTATGTACAAAGTCGTGGCATCTCCCAGGACAATGACTACCGTTGGCTGAAAATTCAAAAAGACAAACAGCTTTGCGAAAATCCCCAGCTTTTGATCGAGCCAATAAATAGTGCGGGGACAAAACCTGTTGATTTGATCGATAGCCAAAAATTTTCTCTAATTTTAGCGCGATCGCATCAGAATTTACTCCTGCTAGTTACAGGGTTAAAAACTAGAGAAGAAAGAACAGACTTTATGGGTCGTAAAATCCGTAATTCTGTGATTTGGTTTTACCATGACGATCCCGAAAACGAGCAAAAAATACGAGCGATCGCGGTTCTGGCTTTAAGAGGAGAATTGGAAGCCGAAGTCGATCGCGCTATTAATATTGAAGGGGAATACGGATTTGAGGTTAACTTTGAGAAAATTAGACAAATATCTGACTCAATAGTAGTCGAAACCAATAATAATGCCGATTTAATTCCTAAAATTGGCAACAATTCAGAACAATTAAGACAAGAACTTGCCTTAGAACTAGAAACAAATTGCCTACCAAAGCAGAATGGTCTTTTAGTCCTCGTTACTAGCATTAAAACAGCATCTACTCTTAAGGCAGCCAAAGTCTGGAGAGGCTTATCGAATCGCGTTGCCTATGACAAATTAACTCCCATTCAGGCTAGATATCAGTTAGATAGGCAGACTCAAAAAAAAACCTTACTCATTCTCACAGCGATCGCAACAGTGGCAATACTTGTAGTAGTAGTAATTCTGGCTCTCAAGTAACTAATTCTACTCCCACTCCAGCCTCCTCAAAAAGAACAAATGAACTTCCCAACAAAGACCATAATCCAGCAACTGAAATAGCAGATTTGATCGATTCTATTACCCAACAATTAAACAAAATTGATTTGGGATTCCAACAAAGCCAAGAACTACTTAATATTGGCTGGTTTATGGCACGACAACAATACTTCATGGATACTACTAAAAAAGAAAAATTAGGTAACGAGGATTTACAACTTTTGGAGCGAGTAGAAAATACTCTCGCTCAATTAATAGAGTCAATTAAAAACATTAAAGAACAAAATGATTGGCATAATTCTGATTTCTAGATTGAAGAAGGAGTCAGCAGTAGGGACGTGACCTGTCGCAATCATGCACACTAAAGAGCGAACGTCCGTACAAAAAGTCAGAAGTCAGAAGTAAAAAAACTACCACCTAAAACTTTAAACGCTGTCTTAAGAAGGACGACAGTATTACTTAAAAAAGAGTAAACTCATCACACTATTTTTAATTGACTAAAAGTAATAAAGACGGAGGTCTCGTGCGTCTAGGGCATTGGATAGGGTTACTCGCTCTCTTACTTTCTCTTGTCATTATCTGGCAGATTCGACAAATTGCTTTGCTGGGATTTGCAGCAGTAGTCTTGGCAACAGTCTTAAACCGAGTCGTGCGATCGCTTCAGCGATTCCGCATCCCGCGAGGCAGTGCAATTGCTATAACTGTTATTCTTTTACTGGCTCTGATAGCTGGCTTTTTCGCTCTGATCGTGCCAAGTCTAGTGGATCAATTGCAACAATTCATCACCCTCATACCTCAGGCGATCGATCGGGTGCGTGGATGGTACGAGCAGCTAATAAATGTAATTCCAGGGCAAGTTTTAGAGAATGCGCCCAATCTTGCTAATCTTACTCAACAACTTCAAACTTGGTTAACTCAACTGCTTGGCAACTTCTTTAATCTGGTCAATACATCCCTTACCGCTATCATTAGCTTTCTGCTGTTCCTGGTTATCACCATCATGCTGTTGCTAAATCCCTTACCCTATCGCCGAGTTTTTGTTCTGGCATTTCCCGCTTTTTATCGTCGGCGAGTCGAGGAAATTCTTGATGAGTGTGAAACTGCTTTATTTGGCTGGATAAAAGGCACCCTCTTTGACATGTTGATTATCGCCTTTCTAAGCTATATCGGTCTGCTGATTTTGAGGGTTCCACTGCCACTAGTCAATGCTCTTTTAGCAGGTTTACTAGAATTTATTCCTAATGTTGGACCGACCTTGAGTGTAATACCACCCGTGCTGCTTGCCCTGCTCGATGCACCTTGGAAAGCAGTCGCAGTATTAATCTTGTATTTTCTCATCCAGCAGCTTGAAAGCTTGATTTTGGTACCTATAGTCATGAGTCAAGCGGTGGATCTGCTACCAGTATTTACTATTTTGGCAGTGCTAGTTTTTACTAGCTTTTTCGGATTTTTGGGTTTATTTATGTCTATCCCACTACTGATTGTGAGTCAAATTTGGCTTAAAGAAGTGTTAGTCAACGATGTTCTCGATCGATGGCAGGATAAGACAAAAGACAATCGGGAGAAAAATTTACTAATAGTTGAAAATGATAATATAACTCCAAATGAGCCAAAGTAAGTACCTAGACAGAATTAATTACACAAAAAAATAGTTCGCTCCTAGGGGCTTTCCGGTCGTTTGTACGGACGTAACATGCTAGTACGGGCAAAGTTCAAACTATTTTCTATACCAAAATGCATCAATCATGCTTTAAATACAGTTCAATTCAGTTTTTAGGATATTACACTAAAATTTGAATTTGCTAGGTTATCTTTAATTTTGACTTCCAAGTCTTTATTTATCTTAACTGCATGCTTGGCTGTGAATTGTCACCAGACATTTTGAGTTATTCTTAAAGGTTTTGTTTTGGAAAAATGGAGATTAAGAGAATAGATTAAACCCAACTAACTTGGAAAACAAGACGAATTAAGTTATAATGGAGATAAGATAAAAACGAAATAAGTTATTCGATCTAAGGTAAGATTAGCGATTGTCAGTCTTATAGCTCAATTGTTAATTGGTCTAAACATAGAATCTATATTCAGTACATCAAATCAGGCATTATTTTCAAAAAAGAGAATCGAACTATCTTCACAAGTTCCTCAAATTATTTACCTATAATTGAAAATTCTCAAGGGAAAAGTTTTAATGGTCTGATACTAAAAAAACTAGTCAAGCACAGTGGAAGTACAAAAGAAAAAGACTTATGCAAGAAGCGTTTCTCACTCTAGAATGGTAGCTTTATTCTAACGATTTGCACTAGTTTTACCAATTTTACTTTGATAATTAGTCAACAACCTTCTTAAAGAAAAAATTTAACTATTTACTGACATAAACGATTTTCTCTCAAAAAAGGACAATTTTAAAATGTTAAACAAAATTTTGGTGGGAATCGACCGTTCGGCAAAGAATCAATCTGTTTTTGATGCAGCTTTATCCTTAGCAAAAGCGACTGGAGCTAGCTTGATGCTGCTGCATGTTATCCATGAATACGAAGAAAGCCATCCCACGCTTTTTACTTATTCTTACTATCCGATGTTAGATGAACAAACTACAAAGTTTTATCAACAGCAGTTAGAAGACTATAAAAACAAGGGGTTGGAGCTATTGCGATCGCTAACCGATCGAGCTACTGAAGCAGGTGTAAAGACGGAGTTCGTTCAAATATCAGGTAGTCCGGGTCACTATATCTGCGAATTAGCCCAAACTTGGAAAGCTGACCTAATCGTGTTAGGCAGTCGGGGTCTTACAGGACTTAAAGAAATGTTTCTGGGCAGTATAAGTAATTATGTTACTCATCATGCCCCCTGTTCAGTTTTGCTCGTACGTGCTTCTACTCATCTCGCTCCTCAGTCCTCTCAACAAGATCGAGCAGAGTTAACAACTTCTTGAGCATCGGCAAAGAGATTCATGGAAAATCTAGCAAGGGAACGGGGAACAGAGTAAAGTGTCTTAATCTTTGCTTTCACTGCCATATCTTTTTTATCCATCGGGTGGTGAATTCATTCACCATGAACGAACGCTTTAACCAGGCAATTTTACAATCAGTATATTAACTTAGATCGATTCTGAATACTCAAATTAATTTCAGAATTCATAATCAAAACCGATGAAACCAAAATTTAAAACTCTACTTGCCTGGGAACAAGCACAAGTACTGATGCAACCTGCTTTTATCAGAATCCTAGATAATCTGCGCAAGGAATTGGAGCAATCTGAATGGCAGGGAATTTACAAAGAGGTTACCGAACCTCTACCGGGGTATCATCTCTGTTTAACTAATCAAGACCGCTCAGTGGAAATAGATATTTGGGAACTGTGTTATCAAGTTTGTTTCCGTGACTACAAACTTCCTTCTCAACACTTTTTTAGCTCTAATGATGATACTAGTTGCGAAGTAGAAATAGATACCCGTCTGCTTGATGAAACGGGAAACATAGACTGGCATTTGCTCGAAGCAAAAGCAAAAAAATTAGTCAGGGAAATTTTTGCTAATCTACCTCAGTAGAACAAAAGGCGTTGCTTTAACACTCCTCAGCCCTTTAGGCATGAGGATTCTTGGTTCACCCAGTCCACTTATCACAAATTAGTTGCCTAACTTATGCCAGAGATAGTTCTGTCCCCAAGCTTTCACTCCATTACAGAAGTCTGTTTCAGTATGCCCTGCCGTACAGTTTCCAATCTTAAACTTTGGTTTTCTGGTACTTGCTGCACGAACATTTTACTCGATGGTGCTTTTCCTATCAGAACCCCATATGTTCGGTTTTCAAGGTGCGTTACTCCTTCGAGTACTGGGTGTTTTACGTGGTTGATTACCCCGATCGCAACAATATTGTCCTACAGTCTAGAAGCTTTGTACATGAAGATTTTGCATCTAATTTGTCAAGTCGTCCTAGAAGGACGAGGCTTTAAACCCAAATTTTCGGTAAATAAAATTGTATGATTTTGGCTGACAGGGTGGCGCAGTGACGCGGAGAAAATAAATTTCTTTTGCTAACTGATTTATACCTGAATTAAGCAACTTCAGACAAACAAGAGAGACGATGATGAAAGAGTTACAGAAAATTCAACAAAAAGCTGGAGTAGAGTTGGACGCGGCAGGAAATCCTCTTAGTTTTGGCAACGATGAAGAAGCATTAACCGCAGCTAGAGAGGGAGTAGCATTGTGCGATCGCTCTCATTGGGGATTACTGCAAATTAGCGGAGAAGATCGTCTGCGCTATCTCCACAACCAGAGTACTAATGACTTCAATCGGCTACAACCGGGACAGGGTTGCGATACGGTATTTGTCACGTCTACCGGACGCACCCTCGATCTAGCAACAGCTTATGTTACAGAGGATGCCGTGTTAGTGCTAGTTTCTCCTAACCGTCGCCAGCAGTTGTTCGAATGGCTCGACCGTTTTATTTTTCCGTTTGATAAAGTCGAACTAGTCGATCTTGAGGCAAAATATGCCGTATTTAGTTTAATTGGCTCTAAAAGTGATTCTTTACTACAACAATTAGCTATAGAAGCAATTATTGGTCGGTCTCAGTACGATCACCAACTAGTAAATATTGATGATGTTCAACTGAGGATAGCTGTAGGAAGCGGTTTAGGGATACCAGGCTACACTTTAATAGTTTCAGCCACAGATGCCCCTACGGTATGGTCGAAATTAATGGCAATTGGTGCCGTACCCATGGGCGATCGCCTCTGGGAACAGTTACGCATTCAACAAGGACGACCCTTTCCAGAGCAAGAACTAACAGAAGATTATAATCCTCTAGAAGCAGGACTGTGGCACGCTATTTCTTTCGATAAAGGTTGCTACATCGGTCAAGAAACCATTGCTCGCCTGAACACTTATAAAGGAATCAAACAACGGCTATGGGGAGTTGAACTAAGTGAACCTATTGCACCGGGTACGTCCGTAACAGTAGATGACAGTAAAGTAGGGATTCTCACTAGCTGTACGAATACTTCACGAGGAGCATTTGGATTAGCTTATATCCGAACTAAAGCTGGTGGTGCCGGATTAGAGGTACGAGTAGACAAAGCGATCGGAAAATTAGTAGCCGTTCCTTTTTTACGTCATGAGTATTACCAATGAAATTAATTGATAATTGACCAGCGATAATTGATAATTAATTAGATTAAGTGTTATCCCGCTTATTATTTATTAACTCCTGACTCCTTGACTGACGACTTTTTATCGTTCATCTTCAGTTAAGGGTAGCTCTGGTGGCGGCATATTTGCCAACTGCTGACGACCCTTATCAATTACGCCTAACATATCTTTGAGTTGCTGCTCGATATTAGCGAGAACGGCATCGGCATAATCGTCAGCTTCGGCTTGTATTTCTTGACATTCGGTAGTGGCAATTTGTCGCCATCGTTCTACTTCTTCCTGGGTTTTTTGTTGGAGTCGTCTACACTCTTGCTCTGTTTGAAATCTCATTTTGGCTGCTTCTAATTCAGCTTTGCGAATAATAGCCGACTCGTTTAAGATTTGATTGGCTTGTGTTTGAGCTGATTCAACTAGATTGCGAGCATAATTAATTGCTTCTTGTAAAATTTCTTGTTCGCGGCTGGTTATTTCTGTTGCCGCAGCCAGTGCAATAGGTAAATTAGTTTTTACTAACTCTAGTTGGTTTAGAGCTTGTTGTTTATCAATAATAGTCATTCCTGTTAAAGGGATATGAACTCCCTCTAAGATTAAGTCTTCGAGTCGAGCAAGTTTTGTTTGAAGATCGAAATCAGTTTCCTTAGTGTTTGAAACAGGTTTCAATGTTTGCAGCTCTACAGCTTGGTGTTCCCTAGAAGAATCTTGACTGAACATTAATCATTCCATATTATGAGTTATCGATTGCTCTTAAATTAAGGAATAATGCCTCATTTCAACAGAGCGATCGCTTTTGTCTATTGCCTTATTTACAAAGTGCAAGCAGGCAAGAGGTTGTTGGACAAGGCGTAAATCGCCCCCGCCCCGTCCCTCTTACGGCAGAGTGTCTTGCACTCAATTAACACTCGATTAATAAAAATAGGAGCGTAGTAGCTACGCCGATCTTTGTTCGAGTATTTAACGAGTATTTAAATTGTAGACAAGAGTAACTGACGAGCTGCAAAAAATTAATTGGTTTTTTGTAATCAGAGTCTAACTTTCTTTACAAAACTTTGTTAAATTAATCTTTCTTGACTTTTTCCTGATAAAAGGTATAAACATCTCTAGCTACATTTTCCGGTACGAGGTGATCTATGGAACCGCCAAATTGAGCGATTTCTTTGACGATACTACTACTTAAAAAGCTATATTCTTTGGTAGTAGCCAGAAAAACTGTCTCTACCTCGTCCCAAAGAGTCTTATTGGTATGAGCCATTTGAAGTTCTTTTTCAAAGTCTGACAATACCCGCAAACCACGCAACAGTACTCCAGCATTGCGTAATTTGGCATAATCTACCGTTAGTCCGGCAAAACTATCTACATCAACATTAGGTATATGGTCGGTACAATAACGAATTTGTTCTACTCTTTTGGCTATGCTAAATAGAGGTTGCTTGCCGGGATTTGCCAGTACCGCGACAATTACTCGCTCAAAAAGTCTGCCGCCTCGCTCGATAATATCGAGATGACCGAAAGTAATCGGATCGAAACTACCTGGATAAATAGCAATCATTAATTTAGTTTCAGACAACTAGATTCAATCCTAACTGCTGTTATCTTTCTGCCCTTTCTTTTTAGATTTTTTTTAGAAATAGGATTTTAAATGTTTTTTAATTTAAATAACACTTAATCATTCATTATGGCGAGAATAGAAGTCGTTGGTATTAATTTAGATGGCGCAGCCGGATTATCTGCATCAGTAAAACAATTGATTAACAAAGCTACTGTTTTAATTGGCAGCAGTCGCCACTTAAGCTATTTTCCCAAGCATCCCGCTACTCAAATTGTCTTAAACAATTTAGATCGGGCAATTGAAAATATTTACCAACTTTTAACTACCGATAATAATATTGTCATACTGGTAAGTGGCGATCCTCTATTTTTTGGTTTGGGACGTTTGTTACTAGAAAAACTCCCAGCAGAACAGCTTAGCTTTCATCCCCACCTTAGCTCGATTCAATTAGCTTTTAGTCGTCTCAAACTACCTTGGCAAGATGCAAAAGTAATTAGCATCCACGGACGTAGTCCAGATGAATTAATTAAATTATTACAGCAGGGAGAAGATAAAATAGCTATTCTTACCGACACAGAGCATAATCCTAGTGCGATCGCACGTCTTTATCTCGCTTTAGATTTACCCACTTTCTATTGTTTTTGGGTTTGCGAAAATTTAGGTGGTGAAGCAGAAAAAATAACTTTATTTTCCGCCGAAAATATTGCTAAGCTAGCTAATTTAACCGCAGATGATTTTGCTCCATTAAATGTAGTTATCTTACTGCATCAAGAAGTAATAGATAAATCTTTAATTCCCAATTCTTTACCCGTTATAGGAATACCAGACAGTGCCTTTCTCAGTTTTCGCGATCGCCCTGGTTTGATGACTAAAAGAGAAATTCGGATTGCAATTTTAGGAGAGTTGGCACTACAACCAAAACAAATTGTTTGGGATATTGGTGCGGGAATTGGTTCTGTTGCGATTGAAATTGCTCGCTTGTGTCCTACCTCTCAAGTTTATGCAATTGAAAAAACTGCGATCGGTCAGACTTTAATCGAGCAAAATTGTCAACGCCTGCAAGTTAATAATGTCATAATTGTTCGCGGCAATGCTCCAGAAATATTATCACAACTGCCTGCACCAGACCGTATTTTTATTGGTGGTAGTGGCGGTAATTTAGCTGATATTTTAGATATCTGTCAAAAAAAGATTAATCTAGAGGGATTGCTAGTTATTGC
Source organism: Pleurocapsales cyanobacterium LEGE 06147 (assembly GCA_015207585.1). Taxonomy (GTDB): domain Bacteria; phylum Cyanobacteriota; class Cyanobacteriia; order Cyanobacteriales; family Xenococcaceae; genus LEGE-06147. The sequence goes on from JADEWQ010000004.1 coordinate 26,375, forward strand.
TTTAGCAACCTTAGAAAATCTTTATCAATGTCTTGACTGGTTTCCTAGACATTCTTGGCAATATCGTTTACTTCAATTGCAAATATCTCGTTCTACCCCTGTAGGCTCTTTAACTCGTTTTACCCCGCTAAATCCAGTGACAATTATTACTGCTTTTCCGACTCATAGCAAGGAAACAGATAATAGGTAATAGGGAACAGTTATTAAATTCAAAGTTCAAAATAAAATTGATAATTGACAATTGAGAATTGATAATTATTAATTATCCATTGAATTCTGGCTCCTGACTCCTGACTCCCGATCCTTGCTATAATTCCAAAGCTAATTGATAGATTTGGCGACGAGATTGAGAAGTTAATTGGGCTAAATAACGGCTAGCTTGCGCTCGCGTCATTCCCTTTTGTAGTAATTGTCTGAGTTCTGTCTTAAGTTCGGCTTCTGATAAAACTAGATTTGGAGTTGATTCTTCTCCCGCAACGACAAGGGTATATTCTCCTTTTGCTTGTCGAGTTTTGCTGTAGATGGCGAGCGCTTCGCCAATAGTTCCCCGCCACCATTCTTCGTGGAGTTTGGTTAATTCCCTTGCCAGAACGATCTGTCTATCTTCTCCTAAAACTGCACCCAAATCCATTAAGGTTGACAATAAACGGTGAGGTGCTTCATAAAAAATGAGAGTTCTCATCTCACTTTTGAGTACAGCCAAACGTTCGCTTCTTTGTTTTCCTTTGGCAGGTAGAAAACCTTCAAAGGCAAAGCGATCTGTCGGCAAACCAGATGCTGTCAAGGCAGTTATCGCTGCCGTTACTCCAGGGATAGGTACGACTGATATTCCTGAAGCGATCGCGGCTTTAACTATCTCATAACCTGGATCGGAGATACCTGGCATCCCCGCATCCGTAACTAAAGCGATCGCTTCTCCTGTTTGCAAGCGAGCGAGTAACTCTTCCGTACGCTCGGTTTGATTGTGTTGATGATAACTAATCTGAGGCGTTTTAATCTGTAGATGCTGCAACAACTTACCCGTACGACGAGTATCTTCTGCTGCAATTAAATCTACTTCTTTAAGAATACGTATTGCTCTTAAAGTAATGTCCTCTAAATTACCAATTGGCGTCCCTACTAAATAAAGTATGCCAAAATTTATATCTTGCGATTTCCCCATAAAGAGTTAATCCGATTTACTAACTAGAAAAACAATTCTTACGAAGCCAGATAAAGCAATCATTTAGCAATTAAGTACGAATAGCGATTGCAAAAACCAAAGTCTGTGTTAAGAAAGAATAAGAGAATATTACCTAAAAACACCAGAATAAAAATTCTGCATATTGCCTATATTTTCGCTATTTATTTAATCATTACTAACCAAAATTGCTATAGATATTTGTAATCGATAATGATAAGGTCTAGTAAACTGATTGAGGAACTAACTACTCTTCAACAGCAACAACAACAGTTAACAGGTATATTTAAAATACAATCTCCCAATAATCGATATTGGCAACTTTACTTTTGTCTGGGTAAACTGGTATGGGCTGATGGTGGTTCTCATATTTATCGTTCTTGGCGCAGGTACATAACGCTATTTTGTCCAGAAGTAGATTTTAGTGACATCAATGTTAGAGATACTGCCGAGTCCGAACATCCACACTATCATTTACTCGTTGTCCTACTACAGCGCAAAATTGTTAAAACTGAACAAATCAAATTTTTAATTGCTCAAAAAATTAAAGAAATTATCTTTGATATCTTACAACTGGAGCACAAGCAGTCCCTTCAATACATCTATGAACCTCAATCGTCTTATTTTCTTCTCAAGGCAGGCTTTAGTATTTCCCTTTCTCCTGACAATTTTGCAGCAATAGTTACCCAAGCCCAACTAGCTTGGTATACTTGGGCAGGCAAGGGATTAGCCGCTTGCTCTCCCAATTTGGCTCCCAGTCTCAAAAATGCTCAACAACTGCGCCAAGAACTATCACCACTTATCTATCACAATATGGCACGGTTACTCAATGGTCAACATTCTTTGCGCGAGTTAGCCCTAAAGATGAATATGGACGTTTTTGAGTTAACTTGTGTTCTGATGCCCTACTTTTTCAAAGGATATTTGAAATTAGCCGAAATTCCCGATCTCTGTCCAATTGTCATCAATAAGGAAGGCGATCCCGCTTTGCGGGTGCTGCCGCACCGCCAAGAGCACAGCTTCGCTGACTGCGACTACAAGGAGCGAACTCCTCGCGTTCCGCTGCACCTTCGCTTCGCTAAAGCTGCGCCTACGACGGACGGTGACGCGCAGCGCCTTGCTGAGAGTGAGGTCGCGCAAAATGTCTCCTGGAATCAGAAACAACCAGGAAGTAAGACGAAGTCGCCGCAGCTCCCGGAACTTGAGTCTGGGAGAACGGCGACCAAAGAGTGGACGTAAAAAATCAACCGCTTTCCGCGCTACGAGCGTTCCTCAGCGAAGCAGGAAGCCGAGGAGCTGTGACTACTAAGAAAGGCGTTGGGGACTTCACTAAAACTACCTCAACTACAGTAACAAATTATTAAATCTGAAGCTGACTACTCAAATTAGAAAAGACTATAGATAGAAATCTTTTTTTACAGCAGGTCTCGAGTATAATGGCAGCAGAAAAACACCAACAACAGCCAAAAACGGCTAACCAAACTTACTCAGCAACAGAAAATAGTCAATCTCTATCTAATTCCGCTTTAGTATGCAAATCTCAAGTAACAATCCTACAAGATAATACAGTAGAAATAACTCTGACGGCTGTAAAAGTTATACGAGCAGAAAAAAAGCGAGAGTTAAAATCTAAACCTACAGTATGGCAAAGCCTTGCCAGTAAATTTAAACACTGGGTTTTTAATAAAATGTGTTTATTTATATCACGATCTATTCATATTTTCTTATTAAATCGTGCTTTTAATGGTATAGTTTCTATTTTATTTGTTGCAATTTTATTTACATCGATCTTACTTTTACCTCAACGATCCCTAGCAACAGAAATAATCGAACAAAAAGCAACATTAGAATTACTGCAACTCGAGCAAGTTAATCCGTCAGACAATACAGTACCTCTAAATCAAACTGAAGTAGAAAATTCTCCTGAAGAAGAAATCGTAGATACTTCCTCAGATATAGATAAAATAATTAAAATTGAAACACCGTCAGAGTTAGTAGCCCCAACTCTTCCCGAATCAGTAAAAGTAGAAACCGTAATTACACAACCAGAATTAACCCCGGAACAAAGTTTTATTGCAGCAATCGAACAGCAGTTAGCAGATATTGGCGATCGCTATTCCGATGAACTAATTTTATCAATTGAGGCAGATTTATTACCCAATCTTTTATTAGTTAAAGTAAGTGATGATTGGTATCGATTGGATCGGGTAAGACAAAATAAATGGATTAATGACATGTTTAGTCGTTCCCAAGAATTTAATTTTAAAAAATTAGAAATAAAAGATATAAATAATACTCTAATCGCCCGCAGCCCAGTAGTAGGTAATGAGATGGTAATCTTACAAAGAGAAAAAGAAAATGGATAAAGTTTAATCTTTTATTCTAAAACCTTTTGCCTAAACAATTTTTGACAAGAAATCTAATGTCCTCAGATAAATGTACAATGTCTCTGTATCAAATTAGGACTAGGACAAAGGTGATCGAAAAATTGAATAATGAAATTTTCATTAGTATTGGCGTAATTTTCGTGTGTGCTTTAGTGTTGATTGTCTCTACCTTGGTTGGTGGTAACGATCGACAAAATGCGCTTGCTTCCGAATTACAGCAAAATCAGATTAAAACTGAAACAACCAGTGCACAAGAATTTGCGAGTAGTTCCTCTCAGTTAATTGCGCAAAATACTAGCTCCCAACAGGAAAATACCACAATGGATTTATCTAACGCTACTACTACTCCTTCAGGATTGAAATATATTGTCGTCAAAGAAGGAAATGGCGCAACTCCTCAACCAGGTCAAAAAGTTACCGTTCACTATACTGGCACCTTAGAAGATGGGACAAAATTTGATAGTTCTCGCGATCGCAATCGTCCTTTCTCTTTCAAAATTGGTGTCGGACAAGTAATTCAAGGCTGGGATGAAGGAGTTGGCGATATGAAAGTAGGCGAAAGACGTACTCTAATTATTCCCCCAGAATTAGGCTACGGCGAAAGGGGTGCTGGTGGGGTTATTCCTCCTAATGCAACGCTGATTTTTGATGTGGAATTACTGAAGATTGGTTAATTGTAAATTGGTTATAGGTAATTGGTAAATCCATTATCAATTACCTATGATTGCAAATCCGTCTAATTACCCACAGATGTAATTGCGTCAAAGTGAATCTTTAACCATTTTTAGAGAGGTTGTTTAAACGGATTTGATACGAAAAATTTTTTACTTTACTTACAGATTTGCTGCTCAAAATTACACTGATAAATAGCTGGTTTTTGCCAATCAAGGGGAATTTCGAGTAAATCTCGCGTACCAGTAATTCCCTGTCCGATAAATAATAACAAGGCAAAACAATTGAGAATGACGTGGACATTGCGCCAGCGATTAGAACGATCTTTGTAAATATCCTCCACAATAGCTAACGAAAAAATCATCAATAAAGCGGCAGCAATGCCGATATAGTAATGAGACCAATACCACTCTTGACCCAAGCGATAGACACCATCTTGAGAACCAAGAATGATTAAACCCATACCTGTAAGGGTTGCAAAGATCCCTCGCCAAAGCTTCTGTCTGGCACGATATAGCAAAATAAGAGAGGTTATGGTTGCCACAAACATGAGAATGACAAAAATAACCTGAAAAGTGTCTAAATTTCCCCCTCGTTGTTTTTCTAGAAAACCCTGAGAACCAAAAACAACCGAGTAAGCCAAAGCAATTAATGTAACTCCTACAACTGCACCAGTTAACCAACGTCCGATCTGCACGTGTTCGCGACCGATTACCGGAGGAATTTTACTTTTATCACCTCTTTGATTTTGTAATCTTCGTTGACGAGTTTGCCAGGCAAAATTAGCGACTATGCCAATTAGCGGAAAGACGAAAATAACTGCGATCGCTGGATGAATTAGAGCAACAATATCTTCTGATTTGAGATAAGTAAAAGCAAAGGTAGGCTGTAGCAAGATTGCAGTAACTATATTTGAGGTATTCATAGGATTGCTATAAATGTATCTGCCTTTTGATATATCTTTTCAGCAATTTAAACCACAATTATTAAAACAGCCTTAATTTCTCAATATCTTCAGGGTTACTAATAAATTTTTGGTTATTTCGTGGCATTTTAGTTTTCCCTACTTCCCTATCTCCCTAATTCCCCACTATTCTAGGATTTTTCTCAGAATGAAACAGCCCTGGGGGGCGAGGGGGGATCGAATGTAGCAAATAAGACTTCTCAGATAACCTCTTAGGGATCTTTTTGGTTTTAATTATTTAAACTTTACTTTTTATAAAGCAAAACCATATTTGTGGACATTGTGGATTGAGTTTCCTCGATGGGCAAAGGGTTCACCTGCACCACATTGACGGAAACCATGACAATTGGAAATCCCAGAATCTTCTGGCGGTTCACCAGTCATGCCACAATTATATTCACATGAGCAAAGGATAATTCCTAAGATTGTCGGGAGCTGGATGCGGTTAAAATCGCACGTCCAGCTCTCATTGAGAGGTGCGGAGAGTCATATCTCCCATCGACTCAACCCAACGGGGGTGAATTTGGTTAGAGGCGATCGCAATCCCATGCAAACAACATTTTCCGGTTTTAGTTTCTTAGCAACCCTAGTAGCTCTAATTTATACGACTAAGCTGGCACTAAAAAATCTCTCAGAATTAACTGCCTCATCCAAGTCTGAGTAGCGATCTCGCTCCTAGCGAAGCGCGAAGCTAGAAATTTGCTCTCTACGGACCCTATGGGAACGTTCGCGAGTGAACACTCCAATCCCAAAAGTCAAGTTATATAGATATTCGTTATCGATTAATTTTATACTGGGTAACAACTACTAATGAAATTAAAAATTAATTGATTTAATGAATTTAATAGAGCTTTTAGTCCTATTGATTATTGCTGCGCTTTGCGGTGGCATTGGACAAGCATTGGTTGGTTATTCAGTCGGTGGTTGTCTCGTCTCTGCAGTAGTAGGAATTATCGGTGCTTATCTGGGAGCTTGGATAGCTAGAGAGTTTAATTTACCTTTTCTATTTGCCGTTAATATTGGCGGACAACAATTTCCACTTTTCTGGTCAATTATTGGTTCGGCTATCTTAGCTGTGATTTTAGGTTGGATCAACCGCTCGTTCCGGCGTTAATAGATAAACAAGTTGAGAAAAAAAACACAAAAACGGGAACTCATTGTGATGAGTAAATATTACTTAGCAAAATTTTATTTTTTCGCAGCTAAACTACAATAATTAATTCAGTATTTTGCTTTTTTAATACTATCTTTTTTTCTAGCCAACAAGCTTTTAAATTGGGTGTCAAATCATTACAACAAATATACCCCGATAAAATAAAAAATTATATCTTTGTTGTATTTGTGAAGAATTTTACGTTAAGATTTAGTTAGTGAGAATTATTTTTGGTTATTTGGCTAACTCTATAGACTTCTCTCCAAATCTAAAATCTCTACATCTTGTAATGGAGAAGATTTTCTCTGTCAATTAGAGTTGTGGTTTAACTACAAATTGCTGCCATCTCTAAAATACGAGGCATTGCACAAAGAGCAAATAATCAGGGTTAACCGAGAGACATGGGAAAAAATGTTTTTTCTTGGTTTAAAACTCATTCTGCAATGTTTAATCTAAATCAGATACTAACAAAAATTAACTTAAAAAATGCCAACTTTATTAAACAGGCCTCCTCAAGCACTGACCTATTTTACAACTGATAACAGCCAAAAAGTGGGTATAGCTATATATACTTTTGAACCCATGACAGATAAACATATTTGTCCTTGTTGCTCATACATTTTACTTCGTCATCTACGTTTGGGAAGTCTTTACTGGCGTTGTAGTCACTGTTACCAAGAAATGCCAGTTTTTTAACCTATTACTAAACTAAACTGATTTTAAAAACATATATAACATAGAGAAATAAAAGATATGAATGCTTAAGAAATTTTGAGGCGATACGCAGCAGGACAACGCGATTTTAGTCGGGTAAGTCTGATTCAAGTATGTTTGACTAATGCAAATTTAATTGGGATACATCTGAGTGGGGCGCATTTGATTGATTTAAGAGGAACAAACTTGAGGGGAGTCAACTTGAAAGAAACCAAGTTAGAAGGAGCTGACTTGAGAGGAGCTTATCTGGATGAGTTAGAGCTTTAATTTAATTTTTTTCCCAGGCTACTCAGTTCTCAACTGTTATCTGCTCTAACTGACTTTATTGGCGATCTTGCTGACTACTTGTAAAAAATTTTCGAGAGTAGAGCAAGAAGTATCTTTGCGCCAGGCGATCGCCAGAGCAATTTTGACTGTAGATGGTACGAGAGAAAGGTAGACAACTCCTTCTCGCACTATATTTTTAATCGAACTCGGTAATAAAGCAACTCCCATTTGTGCAGCCACAAATCCCAGAATTAATTGCATTTCGTTGGTTACTTGCACTACGTTAGGATTAAAGCCAGCTTGGTGACAAACTTTCATTACCTCTCCGTCTAAACCGCAGCGAAAATCTCTAAATCCGACTAGAAAATGTTCGTTTTGTAGTTGTCGAATCTCTATTTTATCTTGAGTTGCTAAAGGATGCGATTTGGCGATCGCCACTACCAGGCGTTCTTCCCGAATTGTTTCGACAATTAGTGCCTGGTTAACCTGTTGTGGCACGATAAAGCCAATATCGATTCTTTCTTCGTGCAATGCCTGAAGTTGTTCTGCTGTAGACATTTCTTGTACGTAAAATTTTACTTCAGGAAATTGCTGCCGGTACATTTTGATCGACAAAGGTACTATATCTGATAGGGAACTTCCCTCAAAACCAATAACGATTTGACCGATTTCTCCCCTATTGGCTCGCTGAGTTAGTTGCACTGCCAAATCTACTTGCTTGAGAATTTTTTTGGCTTCAACTGCTAAGACTTTTCCGGCTGCTGTTAGTTGTATCTGTGGTTTAGTACGTAAAAAAAGCTCCACGCCTAAATTTTTTTCTAAACGTTGAATTTGACGCGATAGGGGTGGCTGAGCAATATGCAGTCTTTCTGCTGCTCGTCCAAAATTCATCTCTTCTATCACTACTAGAAAGGTTTGGAGATGCTGTAAGTCAATGTCGAATAGCATATTAAACAGGTTTTAGGTGGTAGGTGTTAGGTGAATTACTATTTAACCTAAAATCGCCAAAAGTAGGGGTAAACAGCCGTTTGCCCTACACTGATTGCAATCATACCTTTAAAGGTATTAAATGACCTCAAACATTATATTGCGTAGTATCTAAATAATTAATTATGCTTTAAATAGAACAATTAATTGTTAAAAATAATCTGTTCACTTAACTAAAACTTTAGTCGATAGATAAGCAAAAAAAAGTTTTTCTCAAACGAGCTCTCTAAAAACATTCTTCCTTTTGTTGTAAATATTCAAAAAAATCGAGCTTATCTTGTTAAATTTCTGTTGTCTAGTAAATTTTATAGAGCGAGTAATTTTATTGAACTCGCTAATTAAAATAGTAATTAATTTACTTAAAAAAGTAGAATTATGGCTCAAGAAATTAAAACTTCGCTAAGTTTAAAAGAAGCAATCGAACAACGGCGTGCGGCTCGTTCTTTTCGTCCCGATCCTATACCGACAGAAATTTTCCAAGAAATTTTACGTTTAGGGGTGCGATCGCCTTCCGGTTTTAATCTACAACCTTGGCGATTTGTGGTGGTACGAGAATCAGCCAATAAAGAAAGGCTGCGCGAGTGTGCTTTCGATCAGCGCCAAGTGACAGAAGCACCAGTAGTCCTAATTTGTTGTGGCGATCGCCAAGTGAATCGCTCGGATTACATCGAGTCTGTAATTGAGCTTGGCACAAAAGCTGGTGCCATGAACGATTCATATGCTGACTATTTGCGTTCTGCTATTCCTCAGCTATTTGACAATCAGCCTTGCTTTGAATCTCTTGAAGCCTGGACAAACCGACACACTATGCTAGCTGTCGCGCATTTAATGATTGTGGCGAAAAGCTTTGGTGTAGATAGCTGTCCGATGGAAGGGTTTGTTACGGCACAGGTAAAAGAGGCTTTCAATATTCCCGAAGAAGTTGATGTCTGTTGTCTGCTAGCAATGGGATACGCTGCCGAACCTTTCAAAGCCTATGGCGGACGCTTTGACATCGAGCAAGTCTGCTACGGAGAAAGTTTTGGTAATTCTTTTCAACTCTAAATAATCTTTCCTGAAAAGAAAGGATTAAAACCCGGTTAGCAATGAAAGTGAACTACATTTGCAGGCTGCTGCTGATGCCGAGGTGCTACTGTTTGATTTGGCATAAATAGTTTTGTTTCGTGTTTTCGGTGCGTCTCGTACGCACCTTTTTGTGTCAAATCTAGCAGCGAAACTAGAAGGAGACAGGTTAGTTCTATTTTATTAGCCGCCAACAAGTTGATTCTTAATTGGTCAAGGTAAATTAAAGAATAATAATCAAAAAAACTATCACGATTATCGTTATTGGTGTTAGACATTTTGTGGGGTAGTAAGTTTGCGGCTGTGTTGCGAGTAATTTACACTTCTATCCTTTTAATGTAGAAGTATCTTTAAACCAACCCCTTCGCCAGAAAAAATAAACTAAACTTAGGGCGATCGCTCCCATAAATCCCAAACACAAAGGATAACCCCAGTACCAATTCAACTCTGGCATGTTCCACGGCGACTTTTCTGGATTAAAATTCATGCCGTAAATTCCTGCAATAAAAGTTAAAGGAATAAAAATAGTAGAAATCACCGTTAATAACTTCATAATCTCGTTCATTTTGTTGTTTACAGCCGACAAATAAACATCAGTTAAACTAGAAGCTAATTCTCGGTAAGTCTCAATCACATCGATAATTTGAATAATGTGGTCGTAGCAGTCTCGCAAGTAGATCAGTACTTCATCACTAATCAAAGGACTACCATCACGAATTAAGATATTAATTGCGGTACGTTGCGGCCAAATAGCACGACGCAAAGCTAGTAATTCTCTCTTAATTTGATAAATTTCGCTAAGAGTTTTTTTAGTAGGGTTTAATACAGTTTCGTCTTCTAGTGCTTCTATTTTTTCGCCATAATTTTCTAGAACGGGGAAAAAACCATCAATAATGGCATCCCATAAAGCATAAGCTAAGTAATCTGCTCCATGATGTCTGATATTTCCTTGTTTAAAACGAATACGTCTGCGAACGGGTTCAAAACAATCTCCCTCTTTTTCTTCTTGTACGGTTAGTAAATAATGCTTTCCCAAAACCAAACTAACTTGTTCTAACCAAAATCCCTCTCCTCGGGGTTTAGGCATGATCATCTGAGTAATAATAACTAATTGGTCTTCATAGTCTTCTATTTTCGGTCGTTGGGGGACATTAACCACATCTTCCAAAACTAGGGGATGTAACTTGAACACCTTACCGAGTCGCTGGAGGATATCTTCGTTACCAAAACCACTTACGTCAACCCAAGAAACTGATTCCGTATCGAGGTATTGAGCGCAAGCTTCTGGGGTCAAATTAGTAATCCGCTTAGCCTGCTCTAAATTGTAGTCAATTAAAACAATCTCTGGCGGTTGAGCATCTTCTTCTATACTGAGGGTTCCTGGTATGCTACCTGGTTCATCGTAAGCATAGTCGAATAGATCTTCTTCCTCTTCAATCAATGCTTCTGCGCTGCTATGCAAAGTTTCCCTTTCTCTCATTGATTTTTAGTTAACCTATAACTACTTAATTACTACATTTAATTAACCCTTTAACCTTATTCTCCTAAAAATTCCCAAGTTACTTTTGCAATAAGTTTATACTAAAGCAGCTATGATAGTGGCTTGTGTGCGATCGCTCAAAACTGAGAAGTCATCTCTTTTCTGTTTAAAAAAAGAAGAACACTACCTTTTTTCTTCTGTTACATAATAAGGAAAGCACTATTGATAGAGTTATAATCGGACAAAAGTAGGATACTAAACACTACCTGTAGAGTTAGTTACCTTTTTGTCCAAACATCATTAATTTTATTCATAGTTACGATGAATACTTCTACGGCAGAACAAACAGAAAACACAAAGAATTTACTTTTGCGTAAGCTAAAAGAATGTCAAGCACCGATGAGCCTCCAGGAGTTAGAAACAAACTTAAGTAGCGAAGTAACCCTATCTCATCGCACCCTTAAAGAAGCAGCTTGGCAGCTAGTAGAAGAGGGAAAAGCCCAATTTACTGTTAGCTGGGATTTAGAAATTCGTTGACTAAACTATTATGTTGAGGCGGGAACAAAGGCAGCACAATCCCTTTGCCCAGGCAGGTGAGAAGCCAGGAGATCGAAGAAAATCTTTTCAAATCGATCGCGATCGCATTCTCTATTCTTCTGCTTTTCGACGGTTAGCTCAAGTTACCCAGGTAGTTACGGCTCAGGAAGGACACGTCTTTCACAACCGCCTTACCCACTCGCTCAAGGTAGCACAGGTTGCCAGAAGACTAGCAGAAAAACTACTTAGCGAACAGCCAAATATAGCCGAAAAAGTAGGTGGAGTTGACCCTGATGTAGTTGAAGCAGCAGCTTTAGCTCACGATCTCGGTCATCCTCCTTTCGGTCATACTGCCGAAGAAGAATTGGATGATTGTGCTAATAGCCATGGCTTAACAGATGGTTTTGAAGGTAATGCCCAATCTTTTCGCATTCTCACGCGATTGGCAATTCATCGCATTGAATACTATGGTCTCAATTTAACTAGGGCAACCTTAAATGCAGTACTAAAATATCCCTGGTTGCGCGCGCACGGCGAAATGCCTCGACAAAGCCGAGATCGCCAGGAAAAATCGAAAAAATGGCGCAAATACTCTGTTTATGATTTAGATCGAGAAGCTTTTTATTTTGTCAGATCTCCAGGAGATGAGTGTCAGACAGTAGAAGCAAGCATCATGGATTTTGCCGATGATATTACCTACAGCGTACACGACTTAGAAGATTTTTATTTGGCTGGATTAATTCCCTTAGAATTATTGGCAACAGATCGAGATGAATTTGCTCGATTTAGCAGCGAATGGTTGCGCGAATGTCCCGAAAATACCACTGCTCAAATCGTCCAAGCCGAACGACATCGCTTTCAAAATTTTCTCGATGCCACCTATAATTTAAGGGGACAATATCGACCTGGTTCGTTCGAACAAAAAGCTCAAATTAAAAGAATTAGTTCTCAATTAATCCAAACTTATCTTCATTCAATAGCCTTGAGTGAGGAGTATGGCGATCGCGGTTTTTTACAATACAATCAAGCCAAAGAAGAAGAACTTAAATTTCTGCAGCGTATCGTCTGGTCTTACGTCATTTCTAATCCCCGTCTGGCTACTCAACGATACGGACAAAAAAAGATTATCAGAACTTTATTTGAAATTTATCTTGAAGCGATCGAGCGAGCAGACCTCAGTTTTATTCCCGCTCGTTTTGTCAGAGAATATCAAGAACTAGTAGAGCGCGAAGCTAAAGGTGAAGATGTCAAGCCAGAGAAAACGCGCATGGCGGTTGATATTATTGCTGGTTTAAGCGAAGCCGAAGCAGTGCTCAAGTACCGCCGTCTTACAGGAATCAGTCAAGGTTCTTTTCTAGAATATTGGGAGTAAACAGTCACCAGTCATTACTCACCAGTTAGACAGTGAAAAATTATCAATTATCAATTATTAATTGATGATATTTGTTCTTTTACCCAAGCTCTAAATGCTTTCATTGTTTTATTTCTTCCTTCAGTTTTACATCTATTAAGATATTGAATAATCACTTTTTTAATAAGTAGTTTAGGAAAAATTGTGCTAAGTTCTGACTCTATATACCGACCATCTCGTAATATATTTATCTGTAATTTATCTTTCTCAAAACGCCAGAGTTCGGGAACACCTAATGCTTGATAAATATTTGGATGAGTACGAGAAGTTAAATCAATTTCTAAAACCAAATCTGGGGGCGGATCGACAGTTAGATCTAGCCTATTTTTCCCTCGAACAGCTAATTCATTTTGAATATAAAAACAGTTGTCGGGTTCTATTCCTTGATTCATTATCGAATTTTTAAAAGTAGTAGAACCAAAAGAACAAAATTCAATATCTAGTTCTTCAAGAATAATTTCTATAAAATTACTAATAAAAATTTTATTAATTTCATGTTCGGGTAATGGGGTCATAATTTCTAAAATGCCGTTGTCATAAGCTACTCTAGAAGAACGTTTTTCTCCCAAATCTTCTAAAATAGCTTCAAATTCTTGCCAGTTTATATCTTTTACTAATACATGCTGTCCTGGTGGTACAGTTATTCGTTTAAGTTCTAATAGCATTGTTCAATTCTTTGATTGTTTACTTTTAATACTACTTGTCCTTGTGTTATTTCCTGCATCTTCTTTTTGTCTAAACCGATCGCGAATTAAGTTGGTATGCTTGCCAAGACAGCTCGATCAAACTACTAACTATGGCAGTTGCTACGACTGCGCTGCCTTTGCGATTGTCAACATATATACGATCTAGAGACGAGTTTTGGAACCATTCCTTCATATCTTGCTCGACAAAAACTGGCGCAGTGGCAATTATCAAAGCTGGTTGAATTACTTTTCTTTTACTCAACTCCACCAGAGAAGTTAGTGCCGTTTGCTCTTGACCAATGACAAAAATGGCTTCTGGATGACTTTTAGCAAGGGTTTCTAGACCCCAAGCAGCTTGCGTTTTGCGATTTTGTGGTCGAGTGATGGCTGTAGTCGTGCAATAAACCGGATTACCAAAAGTTTTTTGTAGCAAAGCTCCGATCGCGATCTGAATCATTGGCACATCTACAATAATCGAAGTTTGTGCTGCTAAAGCTGCTGCTCCTCTGGCAAGAGACTCGGTTGAAAAATGCAGTAAAGAAAGATAGTCAAAATCGCCTGTACTGTAAATAACTTGACGAACTATTTCATATTCGGCTGGGGATAATTGGTGACGAGCTACTTCCCTATCGATAATTGCCAGACTTTGAACGTCTGTGAGATGCAAATCCATCTAATTTTTCGTGAATGACCAGACATTACTTTAGCTTGAAAAATACTTTATCAGTAACTCTATCGAATCAATTTGTTACCATTTAACTATCAAGATTACAGAAAAAGAAGCAGAGTGATTAAATAAGTTTTGCCAACAAGAGGGTAGAACGCAGACAGACGTAATTAGAGCTTATCTTCATTCTCTCGCTAAAAAGGTAGATGAGTATAAAAATGTGTAGGTTTGTTTAGGAATTTAGGCAACTGTTCCCAACCCTCTTTGTTATTTTTAATTCAAAAAAGTTGCCAATCTTTGGAAGTTAATCTCTTTAACTGTTCGAGCCGTTGAGAAAAATAACTATCATCTAATCTGCACCAGCTATGAATGCTAGCTGCATTAATATTAATTGCCCAAACCCAAATGTGAGCTACTCCAGTTAAAGCCTGTAGCGCGCCAAATTCGACATCTGTAAGAGGTTGTACTGTTTGATAGCTATTAATAAAAGCATCTCTGACTTGTCGACCGATACCCGCACGAAGAGATACTTGCAAGAATTTAGCCAGATCGAAGGCACGCCACCCATAACCGCACTGATCGAAATCAAATAAAGTTAACTGATTATCTGCCGTAAAATGAACGTTACCACTGTGGGGATCGCCCCAACAAATTCCCCACAAAGGCGGTTCTTGGGATAGATCTTGTAACTGCTGTTTGATTCGAGCGATCGCCCCTTGCAGATAATTGAGGTCCGAAATTCGGTGTTGAAGAAAGGGAGCGATAATATCGAAAGAATCATCGAGTAAATATTTCAAGGTTAGAGGTTGACGTTTGGCTTGGCTGCGAAAATTTACGGCTGTTTGATGCAACTTTCCCAGGGTTTCTCCTAAAAGTCGACTTTGAGTTAAATTAAAGTCTCCCAGAGGCACTTTTCCTTTAGCATAAGGGAACAGAGCTGCATAGCGATCGCCTTCTAAAGCATTAATGATTACGAATAATCGGCCGTCTTTGGTTTTGAGGGGATAGGCGACGGGAAGAAAATGCTGGTGTAGAAAATCTAATAATTCTAGTTCAAACTGGATATCTGCTTGGGAACGCCAATGATGATGGGAGACTCTTAAAATATACTGCTCGGTTGTTGTTTCTACTAGATAAACATCACTCAGCCCTCGATTCCAAAGCATACATCTTGTCACTAATCCCAGTGAGTATTGAGATAGTACCCGATTGATTAATGCGGAGGAAGCCAGAGTAGAGTAAATAACTGGAAATACACTCTGAATCATGGTTGGAGGATATACTCTTTGTCACAAAAAGAGTAGAGAAATTTACTTAGTCCCCTATCCAATAAAGTTACTAGTCATTTAGCTAGGATTAAGTATCTATAGATACTGTTGCTTCAATAGATTTGTCTGACTTCCATCCATCTAAAATCTCAAGAGCCAATTAAAGTTGTTGAGCCGTTGGTCGGATAAGGATTTCGTTGATGTCTACTTCCGGAGGCTGCTCGATGGCAAAGGCGATCGCTCGCGCCACTGCATCTGCATCAATTGTTTATTGTAGTTATTAAATGAGATATCTGTTAAGCTGAGCATCTTCTGTTAAGCTGAGCATCTGGTGCATCAACGCCCAGAACTAAAGTTCCGGGCTAAAAAATTAAGTCCCTTAAAATGGACTAAAATGCTTATCTAGTTTTGTGCGCGAAGACTTTTGCTAGTGGTTGTGGAGAATGGTGCAAGATTTAAACTTTGTCCCAACTTAAACTACCTTCTTCTGCATCTATCCATACTACTTGTCCGACAGGCAAGGCAGCATTGACACCGTCATGTCCGAAGGGAAGATTTGAAACAATAGGAATACCTAAATCGCCCAGGCGATCGCGCAGTACTTCTTCTACACTCCAGCTATTACTACCTACAGGCGGATCGCAGCGACTAAAACGTCCTAAAGCAATTCCTTTTACTTCCTTAAATGCACCCGTCATACGCCACTGGGTTAACAGGCGATCGATCCGATAGGGGGCTTCTGTGACATCTTCTAAAGCAAGAATAACACCATCAAAGAATGGCTGTATGGAGGTACCGAGTAGGTGAGTAGCTACGGTCAAATTGGCAGGAAAAAGTATGCCGCTTACTTTACCACCACCCCAACCTTGACCTTTTAAAGGTAATAAAGAACGACCTTCAATACAATCAAATAATCTTTGAATCGACCATTCTGGTTCGTTGGCTATGGTAGTTAAGACGGGTGCGTGCAGACCGGAAATGCCTACTTTAGCTAAACTCCAAAGTAAGCTAGTAACGTCGGAAAAACCAATTATCCATTTTGGATTTGGGATTGGTTTAATCTCCGCGTCTTCTCCATGCCAACTCCAATCTTCTAGCAACCTTGCACTTCCATAACCGCCTCTGGCACAGAGAATAGCTTTGCATTCGGGATCTTGCCAGGCTTCTGTTAGTGCTTGTCTTCTTTGATGGTCATCGCCAGCTAGATAGCCAGATCTAGCGTTCCAATTACTACCTAACTTGACTCGATAGCCGCGCGATCGCCAAATTTCTAATCCTTTTTCAAAAGCTTCAAATTCTTTTAATGCACCGCTAGGGGCAATTACTTTGACTAAATCTCCTAGTTTTAGAGGTGGTGGTAGTTGACAGGGATAAGTTGTCAATTTTGGCACAAATTTTTGGGAGTTTTTTCGATTATTTCTGTTAATTTAGCATCTGCTGGCGATCGCTTTGACAAAAAGTTTTCAATATGCGAACATAAAAGATAAGTTTTCAAATTGAAAACTACATTAACCATGCTTCAATGCACCTAATTTCCGCTGGCAAACTCAAACAAGCAGTATGCAAGTATCCAGATGCTATCAAAACAATTCAAGCTTTTTGTAAAACTATCAAACAAGCCCAATGGCAAAATTTAATTGAAGTACAACAAGTTTATCGAGATGCGGAAGCAGTAGGTAATTTTACTATTTTTAATATTAAAGGAAACAAATATCGTCTGATTTTGAATATTGATTATCAAGAACAAGTAGCCTATTTTAAATATTTTTTAACCCACGCTGAATACGATAGAGAGCAATGGAAAAATGACCCTTACTTTTAATAAAAAAAATTATCTCGAACTTTTAGAAAAAATACAGCTTGTTCTTAAAATTATCGAAACCGAAGCGGAATATGAAGAATATCTAGCAGTAGCTGAAAATCTAATTGCAAAAAAAAATAACCGCACCCCAGAAGAAACAACTTTATTACGATTGCTAGTAAAGTTAATTGAAGACTATGAAGAACAAGCTTATAGTTTACAAGATTGGAGTAACCTGACACCCCACGAAATTTTACAACACCTTTTAGAATCTAGTAATACTAAACAAGCTGATTTAATAGGGGTCATCAGTTCCTCAAAAGGTTTAATCTCAGCTATAGTCAATGGGAAACGAGGGATTAGCAAAGAACAAGCAAAAAAGTTGGGAGCCTATTTTAAGGTTTCTCCTAGTTTATTTATTTAAATATGAATTTATTAAATATAGAAATAGCAACGAATCGTCTTTTGTTAAAACCTATATCAATGAAATATAAAGAAGATATTTTTTCAGAATTTACCGAAGAGATTGCAATTTATATGTATCCGCGTCCAGCCAAAGAAATATCTGAAACAGAACATTTTATTCAATAATCTCTTAAAAAGTTAAAAAATAATCTCGATTTACAATTAGTGATTTTAAAAAAAAACTCTCAGGAATTTTTGGGTTGTGCGGGTTTGCACGGAATTAACCAGAAAATTCCAGAATTAGGGATTTGGCTCAAAAAGAAAGCCCATGGTAATAAATATGGGATAGAAACAATTACAGCCATTAAATATTGGGCTGATGCCAACTTGGATTATAAATATCTTCGTTATAAAATTGATAACAACAAGTCAAATAATTTGTTTAATTTGTTGGGCTGCTTTGCCTCTCGGTGGGAACAGTACTTCGATCTCAACTGATATGTTTGGGGTTAAGTAACTTGAGATTCTCGGTAGGACAGTGCTTGAGATTGTGGGTGGAATTAGTCAGTAATCGGTGATGAGGCATCAAGAACTAATAGAGATAGCTAAAGCCGGACTTGGAGAATTTCAACTTGCCAAGCAGGGGTTAACAGCGGGATCTGTAAGCTGTGCATTAATGACAAATAAAGGCACTATTTATACAGGTATATGTTTGGACTTAGCGTATGGTATTGGGTTTTGCGCTGAACATGCGGCAATTGCCGAGATGCTTAAAGCACGCGAAACAGTAATTGATTACATTGTGACGGTAAGTTCAAAGAAAATCATGATGCCATGCGGGA
Source organism: Pleurocapsales cyanobacterium LEGE 06147 (assembly GCA_015207585.1). Taxonomy (GTDB): domain Bacteria; phylum Cyanobacteriota; class Cyanobacteriia; order Cyanobacteriales; family Xenococcaceae; genus LEGE-06147. The sequence goes on from JADEWQ010000004.1 coordinate 44,858, forward strand.
GATGTCGAGAGTTGATGATACAGGTGAGCAAAGAGAATCTGAATACAAAAGTGGTAGTTGACGAAAAAAGTTACATGATTTTAAGTGACCTATTACCTAAACACTGGATATAAAGCACCCCAACACTTTGACTTTGCTGCAGCACCGGACTACTGATTTAGGCTTCGGCGGTGTGGCGAGGGTTATTTACAGTCAGTAAGGGTCATTTAAAACATTAATTATCGAAGATTAAATCTAGTCTTTTTTGAGATTGTGATAGTGCCTCCTGAGGAGTTTTTTGCCCTAAAAGTGATGCTTCGATCGCTCGTCCTAAATTTTCTGAAAGACGAGTATATTTAGGAATAATCGGACGCGATCGCGCCCACTGCATCTGTTCTAAAAAGACGTTTAAAACTGGATTTTCTTGAATAAATTTTTGATATTCTTCGCTTTGTTGTGCTTTCAAATTAATCGGTAAGTAACCTGTTTTTAATGCCCAAGTAGTTTGAAATTCTTCGCTCAAAACATATTCTAAAAATTTTAAGGAAGCTTGTTCTCTTTCTGGAGTTGTTTTAAATATAAATAAATTTTCTCCTCCTATTACTGCCGCTTTAGTTTTTAAGCTAGGAATGGGAAAAACTCCATAATCTACATCAGTTGTTTGTAATTGTCCTAATGTCCAAGGTCCCGTTACTTGCATGGCAGCATTTCCAGAGAGAAAGTTATCTAATTCATAACCTCTTTCTGGTGCCGATAACATGGCTACTCCATCTTTAACTAAATTCGCGCCAAAGGTTAAAGCTTCAATAGTTCCTGGATTTACTAAATCTGGTTTATTTTCTGTTAGTAATTCTCCTCCTGCACTATAGATAAAAGGTAGCCAAGCAAATACCGTCCATTCTCCTTTTCCTAAAGATAAAAAGATACCATATCGATCTAGGCGACCGTCTCCATTAGTATCTTGAGTTAGTTGTTTCGCTGCTTTATATAACTCCTGCCAATTTTTCGGTAACTCCGTAATTCCTGCTTCAGCAAATAGACTGGGACGATAAAAAATTGCCGTGTTATTAGTAGCAAAAGGTACTGACCAAATACGATCGCCTAATTTCATCGAGTCAAACATGACCGGATCTATTTCTGTTTTAATAGGCGATCGCTCTAGCCAATATTCGAGGGAAAAAAGAGCGCCTAATTCTACCAATTCTCCAGTTAATTGAGGGACAAACCACAACATATCTGGTGGTTGTCCGCTTACTGTAGCTGCCAGTATTTTGGGTAACTGAGCATCCGGCTGTCCGATGTATAAAGCTTCTACTTCTATATCTTCATGAGTTTGATTAAATTGAGCTACTAATTCATTAAAAACATCTCGGTTTTCCGGTGGATTAATTCCGTGCCATAGGGTTACTTTAGTAAATCCAGTATTATGGCGATCGCTACTCTGACAACCACTAGTAAATAGTAAACTCAAACAGATAAAAACTATTCCGATTAAATGTTGCCACCGAATAGAGATTTTAGGGATTTTTGGCTGGAGAGAAAACATTTTACTAGCTAACAAAATAAGCAGCAGGAAATAATAAATATTCTAGAAAAAATAACTTCCAAATAAATTGATAGAAGCTAGCGATCGCCTTTTTCTCTGTCAAATCTACTTTTTGACTGCGCCACCAGAGTAATGCCAATAAACTGCAATGAGCGATCGCCAAAAACAGAAAATTGGCTTTGTGCAACCAAAAAATTCCCGCCAAAAGCATTCCTAGATAACAAACCGTAATTACCCAACGAGAAAGGTTGAAAATAGCTGTCTTGCCCAGAAGTAAAGTAAAAGTAGTAATATTGTATTGCTTGTCCCCTTCCATGTCAGGAACATCTTTAAAAATTGCGATCGCTACAGTAAATACTAAGATAAACAGGGTCAATGTCCAGACAGCAGGAGTTAAAAAAGCTTCGCCAGATAGTTGCTCGCTAAAATGTAAAAATAATCCCAAATTAACGATGACTCCCCTGACAGTAAAGATACACAAAGCTGCCCAAAAGGGAAATCGTTTTAGTCGAATGGGTGGTAAAGAGTAAGCCGTACCAATAGTCAAACTGATGCTAACAGTAGCAAATAACCACCATCCCAGCCATAGAGACAATAACAACGCGGCAATGCCAGTAATTCCAACGATCGACTTAGCGACTCCCAGGGAAAACTCACCAGCCGCAATGGGAAGATGGGGTTTATTGATTCGGTCGATCGCGACATCTTGAAGCTGATTTAGTCCGACAATGTAGATATTACCGCACAGACAGGCAAGCCATGCACCTAACAGTTGCTCGAAATTGACGCTGACTGTTGCTTGAGAGGCGAGCGCATACAATGCCAAGACACTGAGGCTTGTACCGATAATCGTATGAGGACGAGAAAACTTCCAGAAACTATATATCCAGGAAGTAGGAGAGGGTAATTTCTTTAACTGCTGGGAAAAAAGCTGACTCATGGGGGATAAAAAGATAAAATGTGGGCTAATTATTCCCAGAGCAAATTATACCAAGCTCTTCCCTTACCCTATTCCTCCATTTCTTTTTTCTCTTCTCTCCTCCCCTTGTCCCTTTTTCCTGCATTCTGTAAGAAGTTTATTTCCTTACCAAACAATAAATAATCAACCGGATACAATCGAGAACGGAAATTGCGACATCAAAAGTTCGGTTTTACTGTTTCAAGGGAAGATGTAGACGGCTACTATAAGATTAATCTACATAAAAATATATTTTCCGATAGATTTGGGTATTACTAATACTAGCTAGCTGAGAGAGGAGGTCTAACAAAAGTGCAAACATGGTTACTGCCAACACTGAGTGATGTTTTCCTTCGTCGACAGGCGACGAAGGAAAATAATAGTGTGAAGAAAAATCACTCTACAGTAACCGAAAATCAGCTAGAGCAAAATTATAGTGAGAGAAAACGCTTAGAAGAATTAAAAGCACAAAGAGAATGGTTTGGTGCGATCGCTGCCTTGGAAAAAATACTTGTAGCTAAAATCGATCTCAATCAATCTCGACTAAATAATTATCAAGGACTGATTTTTGCAGCTCCAGCACCAATCTTAAGTAATGTAGAGCTGATAACTCGCTTTAAAACAGGCATTTTTACCCCCGATGCTTTTAATGCTAGAGCCTTAATGCCTTCTCAAATGCCAGACGATGACCATTCATCCCCAGAAGCAATTATCTCTCCCATTACCGAATTACCATTATTACCAAAAGATCCCATCGCGAGCGAACAATTTTGCCTCCTCTTGACTGCTCATTTTGCTTTGGTCATGGTGTTGGGAGAAGATGCCGAAGGCATTCCTACTTTTCATTTTTCTTTTGAACCAGAGTTAATCGAAGAAGTTTGGGCAATTTTGCGCTCCCGCTTGTTATTAACTAACTATCATCAATTAGAGCAGTTAGATCGTTTAATCGAGCAATTTGCTCCTCCTACTCCCGATTATCGTCTGGTGAGCGAGTTTACTCGTCAGTTACTCAAGCATTTACCGGATTTAACGGCTTTAGCTATCAGCAAGACTCGTCCGGCAGAAAAGATTTCAATACCTCGAATCATAGATGGAGCCTCAAAATTTAGCCAGACAACCACTAGTGAAGTCCACTCAGACGTTCGAGGAACTGCCGTACAGGTGCTGTCGGTGGTTGATGAAAGCGAACGCGGCTTTGGTGTTTTTCGCCGGAATGCCTTAGATTCGCAGCAATTTTCTCTGACTAATCCGACAGTGAGTAGCAAGCTAGAAATGGAATTACTACAAGCACTCACTCATGAAATTCGTACCCCACTAACTACCATTCGTACTCTGACGAGACTTTTGCTCAAACGCAAAGAAGAATTTAAGCCTAATGTAATTAGACGCTTACAGGCGATTGACCAAGAATGCAGCGAGCAGATCGATCGCATGGAGTTAATTTTTCGTGCGGCTGAATTAGAATCGACTTCTCCTACTGCCAAATCAGTTCAACTGATTCCTTTCCCTCTCGAAGAAATATTCGAGCAAAGCATTCCTCGCTGGCAAAAACAAGCAGAAAGACGTAACGTAGACCTCGATGTCATTTTACCCAAACAATTGCCGAAAGTAGTCAGTGACCCGACCATGCTAGACCGAGCTTTAACGGGTTTGATGGAAAGTTGTACCCGTAGCTTAACCAATGGCGGACATATCCGCGTCAAGGTATCGACTGCTGGCAATCAACTCAAATTACAAGTGCTATCGCAATACACCGCTTCAACCAATCCCCTTAAGTCCCTCGGTCAATTACTTATGTTTCAGCCGGAAACAGGCTGTTTGAGCTTGAATCTGAACGTAACTAAAAATATCTTTCAGGCTTTGGGTGGCAAACTAACGATCAGACAACGACCCCACCAAGGAGAAGAATTAACGATTTTTCTGCCTATTAAAACTTCTAGATTAAAAATTCAAAACGGAAAAGGTTAATAAGCTGCCACGCATTTAGTTGAACTCTTATGGCTGATACACTAATGTAGTGCTGCATGAGAGTTTTCCTCTACAGGCGACTACTGCCGCTTCGCGGAAAGCAAAAGTAGGTTCTGCTGTTTATGGTGCCTTTAAAGGAATAGAACATGGAGATGCCACCGCTTTTGCAGCAATAGGATTGGGTGCTCTTGAGGGTGCGGGGGTTTCTGCAACTATCGGTGGAATTGGTTTGAGTTTTGGCGGTAGTGCATTTGGTATTGGCATGGGTTCGATGACTGCTATGGGTGGGATATTTGGATTGGGTATTTATGGATTGGCAAAAATGTTTAGTTCTTCCAGTACCTCTGAACCTATTGCAGAAACTTTTAACCGCATGGAAGAAATAATTTCTGATGAAGAAGCCTACTATCAAGCGATGATAGATTTAAACCCAATTTTTGCAGAACTATCCTGGGAACAAAAATTTGCTGAGTTGGAGCTTGAAGAAGAGTTAGAAATCCTAAAAAAACAAATAAAAGCAAAGCTAAGAAACAATTACATGAAAGCGAGAATATTTATAATAGTTCTTTTGATTTTATTTCTGAAGATCTTTTTGAGAATAGTTTTTATCGGTAAAAATAGTGAGATGAAGTTCGTTTAAGTAGTGGCGATCAAAAATCTCTGCGTCCCCGTATCAATCCCAACAAGCTTAAAATCAACGTGGCGGAGTAGTAGTCTTCGTTCAGGCGAACTTTTGCTCAAACAGAGACTCGCTCCAACTAAGCCTGGATTGCTGCTGATAAGCCGACTTGAGTAGGTGGAAATAGTTAGTTCCTTAGTTATCCTCAATCAACTCTAACGGTACGGTTGGCAACAATACTTTAAAACTCGAACCCTTATCCACTGAACTATTTACTGAGATCGAGCCGCCGCAGCGTTGCACCAATTGCTGAACTACAGTCAAACCCAAACCGGGACCCGGCACTCTTTGATGAAGTGCCCCCCTACCTCGATAAAAACTCTCAAAGATTTTACTTAATTCTTTGGTAGCAATTCCTACTCCCGTATCGCTAACAGTGAGTTCTACATCTTCGTCTCGCAAGCAGGCTTGTACGAAAACTCGACCCCGAGCTGGGGTAAATTGCAAGCTATTGTTAAGTAAATTAATAATAATGAGTCTTAACCACGGCGTAGGACAAGAGACAGGAGGTAATTGGTGAGGAATCCTGTAACCTAACTTAATTTCTTTTTCTTGAGCAAAAGATTGATAGGTACTGACTATTCCTGGTACGAGTTCGTCGACGCGCACGCAAGTAGCTGCTTCTGTCTCTGTATAGTTATCTAATTGGAGTAATTCGAGTAAACCATTAATTAGAGAATTTTGGCGATCGCACTCGTGGTTGAGCATTTGCAGATAGCGTTGACGCTGTTCTCCTTTAATCTGTCTAGACTCTAGCAGACTGAGAGCTGTTTTCATATGAGTAAGCGGCGAACGTAACTCTCGCACCAAATTGCTGAGAAATTCTTTCTCCAATCCCATATATGGAGACAAACTGGTTTCATTGCCTCGTGATAGCAATCCTTGAGCCGATGTCGATAGAGAGTCGTCCCGTTCGAGTTGTTTGAGAAAGAGCTTGCTAATGACTTGAAAGCCGCCAGTGCAATTGGAGAGTAAAGCAATATCTTCATCCGTAATGATTTCTTCTGCTTGAGGAACGATCGCTGCCTTAATCTCTTGTAAAACTCGCGCGATCGTCTCTGGTTCAAAACTACACGTAAGCTTGAGGTGAGGTTGCTCGAATCTTTTTCCCCAAGGTTCGACCTGTATTTTGCCTTTTTGCCATTGAGCCAAAATTAAAACACAAAATTGTGCAGATACAATGACTAGAAAAGATTCCTGTTTGAGCAACCCATTAGTTGCTAGTTTGAAGGGAATAATTGTTGTCTCAGAGCCTGTTTTTTCAGATAGATCCGGATGATGTTTAGTCAAGCTATACGAATAGATTCGCTCGACTTTGCCTTGTTGTCGATATCTTTCAATATCACTGAGCCAACTTTGAGTCTGGGGAAGTTTAACCCAAACCTTGGACTCGAGCTGCTGTTCGATCGCGAGATCGATGATAATGCCAATGTATGATTTGAGCGTACTAGGATTGATAACCACCGTTGGAAGAGATGGTTCAAGCTTCTGAGTAATTTGATACAGGGACAATTCGGAGACAGAAGCAGAATTCATGTATTTATGAGATTTTTTCTAAAATTTTTACCGAGTTTTCCAGTGACTGGAGCTTATTTTTAGATTTTTCAGCCTATTTTTTTGCGTAAATGCGTAAATAGTTTAAAAGCTCATCAATTTTTACATCATTACCCCATACTCCTAAAAACTAGAGGCAACTTGCGGCAGTAGCCACTACCGACTGAGCTAATGCATCTAAATCATAACCTCCTTCTAATCCGAACAACAGACGACGAGTAATTTTGAGTAAATAGTTGGCGAACGTGCCATAATCTTGGGGTTGCAGCGCAATTTCTGCTAGAGGATCGGCATAATTAGCATCATATCCAGCACTGACAATAATTAGATTGGGCTGAAAATGACCCAGAAAAGGAAGGACTTGCTTGGCAAAAGCTGGCTCGTAATCAGCGATGGTACTGCCTGGAGACATGGCTAAATTGAGAACATTATTATACTTACCGCGATCGCTTGGTTTACCCGTTCCCGGATAACAAGGAAATTGATGTAAGGAACAATAAGCAATTTGAGGATTATCTTCGACAATGGCTTCGGTTCCGTTACCGTGATGGACATCCCAGTCTAAGATGGCTACTCGCTCGATTCCTGGTTTGGTTAGGGCATAATGAGCCGCGATCGCCGCATTAGAAAATAAACAAAATCCCATACCCGTATCTCTAGTAGCATGGTGTCCTGGAGGACGAGCTAACACGAACGCGGGATTATCAGTCTCCATAACTTTATCTACACCATCTAACCAAGCACTAACGGCTAACAGGGCGATTTCGTAACTGCGAGGGGATACGGGTGTATCCCAATCTAACATTCCACCACCAGTTTCGGCGATGTGCCGCAATCGGTTAATGTATTCTTGAGTGTGAATTTGCTCGATCCAAGGCAAGACATCTCTGTTGGGGACTGGGGTTGGTAATTGCCAATCGATTTGTTCTGACCAAGATATTTTCTTTAGTGCTTCTACTATTGCTTGCAAGCGTTGAGGTTTTTCTGGATGAGAACGTCCTGTATCGTGTAGGAGGAATTCCTCCGAGTAAATTACGGGTAACATAGTTTATTGATTCCAAAGCCAGAATTAAGTCTTATTTGTCGACACTCTTCTCTACCCACTTTTAGACGCTAACAAGACTTTAGCCAAATATATTTAAGAATTTCCTAATAAAGTAGGAAGATAGCAATCTTTTTGTTAAGCTACTGCACTTTTATACCAAGTTGCGGACATAAGCATAACTTTTTTGCGCTCTTTCTTGGCGTTCTTTGCGCACGTCCGGTCGTCTTAAACTGCGGAAGTAAATTCTAAGGGCTTAATGACGCAACCTTAAAAAATAGCCACAAACCAGCTGATTAATACCAATCATCCATGCTAATTTTTAGCACCCCAAAGGATGAAAAGTATTTTCAGATAGTGTCGATTTCTGGAATTTTTTTACGGAAGCAGGTTACAGAAAACTTGGTTGATGTCGAATTAAATTTAAAAACTCCTCGCGGGTTTTCTGCTCTTCTTGAAACACTCCTAACATAGCGCTTGTCACCGTCCAAGAACCGGGTTTTTCCACTCCACGCATGACCATACACATATGAGTGGCTTCCATGACAACAGCAACTCCTTGAGGTTCTAATACTTCCTGAATTGCCTCTGCTATCTGACGGGTAAGACGCTCCTGTACCTGAAGACGGCGAGCATACATTTCTACAATCCGCGCTAGCTTACTCAGACCTACCACTTTTTGATTGGGAATATAGGCAACGTGAGCTTTACCCATAAACGGTAGCATGTGATGCTCGCAGAGGCTGAAAAAATTAATATCCCTCACCAGGACCATCTCATTATGCCCTTCGTCAAAGATCGCGCCATTGACAATCTCCTCTAAAGATTGACTGTAGCCTTGAGTTAGGAATTGCATTGCCTCTGCTACCCGATTAGGAGTTTTTAGCAATCCTTCTCGTTCTGGATCTTCTCCTACAGCTTCCAACATTATCCTTACGGCATCGACCATTTGCTCTTGTGCTGTTAATGAAGCTTGCTGAATTTTTGCTTGCTGACCATTGTGACTGTTGCGGTCGGGTCTACTAGAAACTTGTTCGATTAAGTTGGGATTAAGCCCATTAGTATTATTAATCATTACTGATTTAGCAAAATTAGAACCGTTAGTACCGTTGGAAGAAGCTGTTGTCATAATTAATTTGTGCGTAATATTTTTATTTTTTGCTATCTGGAATTACGATCCTCATGGGTTACAAGGACCCGCCACTAGGCATTATCGTCATCTCTTCTACCACTGCTTGGACTGGAAGCAAGACGGTATGGAGAATGGACTGAGCAACGATCTCTGGAGTTAGCATCACCTCTGGCTCGAAATCTGCTTGCACGGTTTCTGTTTCCCAAAGTGGCGTGTTAACAGCACCAGGAGAAATATTAACTACTCTAATACCGTTAGCTCTTTCTTCAACTGCTAAGGTTTTGGCTAAAGCGATCAGAGCAGCTTTGCTAACACTGTAGGCACCCCAATCGGGAAAACTATTGTTTGCGGCAATGGAAGCAACATTGACAATCGTTCCCCGATTACGATCGCGCATTTGAGGTAACACGCCCTGTATACATTGGAAAACACTGGTAAGATTGAGGTCGATTACTCGCTGCCAATCTGTTAGGGGTGTCTCCCTCAAAGGATTAGTGTAGCCAATGCCCGCATTATTGACCAAAATATCAATTGGACCGAAATCAGTTGCGATCGCCGCCATCTTGTCTTTCACTGTTTTGACTTTGGCTAAGTCAATTGGATAAGCTTTTGCTTCTACCCCTACTGTCCGCACAGCCTTTTCTACTGCTTCTAATTTATCCAGGGAACGGCTGACTAATGCCACGCTAATACCAGCTTTGGCAAAAGTTAAAGCTGTTGCTTTTCCAATACCGCTACTAGCTCCTGTTATAATTGCTCGCAGTCGATCTGGGGGTGGATTCATTATTTTTACTCAACTCGGTTAATGAACTAGTACATCGTGTTGTGAGTTATCTCAGCAAAAAGCCGTGATAGAGGTTGAAGAATTTTACTCTTCCCCTAGCTATCACTCTTCAGTTTCAGGCAATCTTTAGAAAATACTTCAACTGCCAGTAACGCTTGATAATCGACACAATAAGCTTTTGACTGGATTGGTTTATTGTTTTACCACCAGTACTTTTCTCAGACAACTAATATCCGAAATTTATTGGTATTTTCAAACAATCGATTAATTTAATTTATTATTGACAACAAAATGTTACAAAATGTTGCTTTGGCAATTATAACATTCTCAGAATCTCAATTGGCAATCAATTTTTGATCGGGGTAAAGCAGTATTTGTCTTAAAGAGGAATTTCCTTAAAAGCTCCTATCTGACGAAACTTCTGATAACGGAGTTCTTGTCTTTGCTCTGGAGCCATCTCTACTAACCGTTCGAGATTTTCGATTAGCGCCTGTTTGAGAGTAGCTGCTGCTTCTAAAGGTTCGGCATGAGCCCCGCTAATTGGTTCGGGCAAAATACCCTCGATGATACCTAGTTCTTTTAAATCCCAAGCAGTAATTTTAAGGGCGGTGGCAGCTTGTTCGGCTTTCTTCGCATCTTTCCAAAGAATAGCGGCGCAAGCTTCGGGACTGGCAACTGTATAGACGGAATGTTCGAACATTAATAGGCATTCAGCAACACCAATACCCAAAGCACCGCCAGAACCTCCTTCCCCAATCACGGTGCAGATAATCGGTACTTCAAAACTAAACATTTGTCGGAGATTATAAGCGATCGCTTCTCCCTGTCCTAATTTTTCTGATTCTATTCCCGGCCAAGCTCCAGGAGTATCGATAAAAGTCAAAATGGGCATGCCAAATTTATTAGCGTGTTCCATCAAACGAATTGCTTTGCGGTAACCACCAGGGGAAGCCATCCCAAAGTTCCGCGCCACGTTGTCTTTGGTATCCCTTCCCTTCTGATGTCCCAGCATTACTACCGGTCGTCCTTCTAAGCGAGCGACTCCTCCTACTAAAGCCGGATCGTCACTTCCTCCGCGATCGCCGTGTAACTCAAACCATTCGTCACTGATTGCCTGGATGTAGTCTAACGTGCTCGGACGGCGAGGATGTCGGGCTAGCTGTAGCCGTTGGGCAGGAGTAAGAGTACTAAAAATTTCTTTGCGCAGTTGTTCTGCCCTTGCTTCTAGTTGAGCAATTTGCTCGGAGACATCCACTTTGTTTTCAACTGCCAGTTCTCGAATCTGGTCGATCCGAGATTCCAATTCGCAAAGGGGTTTCTCAAAGTCCAGCAAAAAGGTTCTGCGCTCGGTTTTGGGCATAATTCACGTTCCGAATCTGCGGCAATAGTACTTGTAATTCATCATTACCTTCTATTATGTCTCAAGTCTATTAAGATTTGTTACCAATATTGCGGTCAATACCTAGCAGAGGGAAAAAGTGTGCGATACACGATAGCAAAAATGTAGTCAACAAGTTTTTCCTGCCATGCAAGTACGTTTCCTAAGTCAATTGTCTCTCTTTTTAGCTATTTTTACTTTCCCTCAATTGCTTATTTCTAATGGCAACTCAATTTTTTGCTCCGCTGCCAGTTGGGGAGCAGAGATTATGGAGTTTGGTCAACCCGGACAAGATGGTGAGCCAGCAAATAAGGGAAAAGATGGACAAGACAGCGATAATCTAACAGTGTTTGCCGATGGCTCGCCAATGACTATAGATTTATCCGGAGAAAATGGATTTCCAGGAGAGGATGGTATTCAGGGCAAGGATGGTATTTGTGAGGAACAACCGGAAAATGCCAGTCAAAACCTGCACAGTTCTGATGGGGGCAATGGAGGTGATGGAGGAGATGGGGGTAATGGTGGCAATGGCGGTTCTTTAACGGTTTACGCTACAGATAAGAGTTATCTCAAACAAATTCAGGTTGTTGCTAGGGGAGGCGAAGGCGGCGAACCCGGTAAAGGAGGTAAAGGAGGAATAGGTTGTAAGTGTAATAAATCTTATTGGAATCAAGAAGTCTGTACGGGGAAACCAGGTAGTTCCGACTATAGCTGCACTACAAAAGAGTTTAAATGCCAAGATGGTTATGACGGTAGAGACGGTAGGAACGGTAGAAAAGGAAGGGACGGCAATTTAGGGACTCTAACTCTGATTAATCTGGATAAGCCTCTAGTTCCCGATCGCCCCTCAGCTACAGTGACCGTTGCCGATTTAAAAGACAGAGGCTTTACTCTATCGCGCAACGAATGGGAAAATCGTACTGGTGCTGCTTCTCTGTTTGCTCCTGGTTCAATTATTGCCGCTCGATACACAGAACTGGTCAAGCGTGTAGAACAAAACGTTCTTCTAGTTTGGGACGCACCCCAACCTGTCAGTAATTTTGCCGATCGTCAGGTTACTCTGAGTTTAGCAGGAGAAAAAAATGTCCAGATTACTTTTCCCAAAGATGTTTGGCTAGAAACGACTACAATCGAACAGAATAATATCACCGAGTTTTTTGTCTTTAATGCTGTTCTGGAGAAAGATGTTACTCGACTAAATAGTCAAGGTTTATCGGGAAATGGCACCAATCTAAAACTGAACTTAGTAGATATAGCTAATAAATCTGACCTGGTATTGACAGAGTTTTCTAAGATCAGATATCGCGTTACTCGGTCAGCACAGGAGTCTCGATATCGTCAAGTTTTCGACTACAAAACTATCTATGAAGGAAGCGTTCCATCAGAATTAGTTGACTACAATCGCAATACCTTTGCTCTTCATTTAGGTCAATTACCCATTCCACCAGAGTATCTTCAACCAGGAGTAGCAGTAGAGGTACAGTTAATCGCTAATCGTTCGTTTGCCGATAACTCTAAGGAGCAAAGAATCGCGGTACGAGAAATTATTCCAAAGTAATACTGTTTTGATTTTTAGATGCGACACGTTGTTTGTGGGGAATCAAAACGATTTCTGATTCCCCGTTTCCCGCAACTAGAAACTAAAAGTAGTGCGGATAGTACCGATGACTAAATCGTCATTATCATTATTGTTATTTGGTGCAGTAATCCAAACTACTCCAGGAGTAAGCGAAATATTATCAGTTACTTGATACTGATAAAAAGCCTCCAAATGCAGTGAAGTATCCTCATCATCTCCCAGCGTCTCAATAGTAGAACTAGCTACCCACGGTTCCATCCCCACGATAATTCCTGCCAAATTTCCCTCTTGACCCAAATCGGGAAAAGCTAGAGTTACTGCCCAATTCCAAACATCCTGCGTACCTCGATCTAATTGTCCTCCCAAGGTAGAAAGACTGGTCACTTTACTCAAAGCACCCCATCCCCCAACCACAAAGCGATCGCTAATTGCCCAGGACACCTGTATGCCGTAAGAATCGCTTACCGTCGGCACCGCTTGACCAAATAAATCTTCCGTCAAAAATTGTAAGTTAGCTAGAGTACTACCTGTTTCCGTATCGCTTTGGTTATAGCTGTGAACGTAGGTCAAAGCCAGATTCAGATTTTCTATAGGTGTAAATAAAATTTGCCCGAGGGCACTATAAGGACCGTTAAATAAGCCACTGCCTGGAGTAGGTTCGTTAGCAGGATTGGCCAGATAACCAGCACTGATTTCAATTTGCTCTCCAAGGCGATGAATAATGCCCAAGCCAGCATCTGCAGGCTGATAGTAAATGGGATTGCGAGTGCCAAACAGGGAAATGGCTCCGGTTGCCCCATCCCCATCTAAGATATTGACAGTATTAGCAATATCGTCGGCGGCGGTACCGGTTGCGCCTAGCAGTACTTCTGTATTCTCACCGACAGGGAAGGTGTAAAACAGTACTTCTAAGCCCAGGTCATTATCAGCCGGTTCGGCAAAAGCTAAGTCTCCCTGGAAGGTGCCCGTCTCCTCGGCAAAGGAGGGAAAGTTACCTGTAGAGAGGCGAGTAAAGAGTAAATCTTCCCCAGTGAAGCTGGTGTTTAACTCTAGACGAGTGCGGTTGCCTAACACTGTATTTTGATTGGCATCTCCTGCGAATATACTTCCCAGTGCCAAGATTACTTCTCCTGCTAGTTTGCTAGTAGTGGAGAATTGGTGGTCTTCGAGAAAAGCAACGCGACCTTCAAGATTATCTACCCTTCCTCCCAGAGTAGCTAGTTCGGCTTCAAACTCTTGAGTCAATCTTTGCAGTGTCTCAATATCTTCCCGCGCCACTGTCTCAGAAGAAGCAATTAACCGTTCGATCTGATTTAAACAGGCATTTAAACCAGCTGCAAATTCATAACGCGATAGGGACTGATTTCCACGATAGGTTTGGTTGGGGTAACCGACGATACAGCCGTAGCGTTCTACTAAACTCCTTAAGGCTTCATAAGCCCAGTCTGTCGGCGATACATCTCGCAATTGATTGACGTTGGTTACTTGGTTCGTGTCTTCTTCTAGTCTTTCTTGGCTGTATTGCTCGATTTGTTCGATGATACCTCCGTTATGAGGATCGGATTGGGTTTGAGCCAGAGTTGGACTAGATGCAGCTAAAATAGAAGCCCCTAAAATAACTGGAGTTATTTTTCTAATCTTCCAGACTTTTTGAGTCATGATGTCAATCCTCACACCATCAAAACTTGTAATTTTAACTTTTAATAATAATGGTTATTATTTGCAAAAAATGAAAAAACTTGACGAAGTGCAAGTAGGGAAGGGGCTGTGTTTGCCAAGACGCTGAGGTTCGCTCCCTCCACTCGCGTGCGTAATGGGCGTAGACAGACCTCTTACGCAAAAGGTAAAATTATTTTTCTATCGCGTTCCTTTTTTTATGTATCCCCTTTTTATGTATCCCCGCGTCTGCTGACTCAAGTTCTATAGCGGTTTTTAAATCGATGAGGTACACAGTTCGTAGAAACTGACTTTAAGATAAGTTTGGAGTGTCAATGCTCTTTAATCGCCTAAACCTTTGCGGAGTCGCTTAAAGCTTTCGTACATTTCTGGCAAACGCTTGTAAATTGCAGAGGCTTTCAAATAGATTTTATTAGGAATAGAAGGGTTACCAGAGACAATCTCCCCTGGAGGAACATTACTAGTAATACCAGTTTGCGCCGTGGCGATCGCTCTATCGCCGATCTTTCTTTGATTGGCTACTCCTACTTGTCCCCCTAGCATGACCCAATTGCCGACTTTTACTCCTCCAGCTAAACCTACTTGGGCTGCCATCGCACAGTTTTGTCCTATTTGACAGCCGTGGGCAATATGCACCATATTATCTAGCTTGGTGTTGCGTCCTATCCTAGTTTCGCCTACAGCCGGACGATCCACGGCACTATTACAGCCTATTTCAACTCCATCTTCGAGTACGGTGTAGCCAGATTGTTCCAATTTGAACCAACCTTCAGAAGTAGGTACAAATCCAAAGCCTTCTGCACCAATGACAGCACCGCTATGAATGACGCAGTTTGCCCCAATTTTACTCCGTTCGTGAATCGTACAGTTGGCATGAAGGAGCGTATTGGCACCAATTTCCACTTCTGGATAAATTACTACATTAGGATGAAGGCAAGCGCGATCGCCAATTTTGACTCCCTGTCCGATCGCCACATGTGCTCCAATCGATACATCCTTACCAATTATGACGGAAGGATCGATGATAGCAGTAGGATGGATACCAGGATCGGGACGAAAAGGTTGATAGAAAAGGACAACCGCTTTAGCAAAGATTAATTTGGGTTCGGGAGTAGCAATCCAGGCAATTCCTCTTTCTGTCGCTCGTGCTTGTAGTGATTCGTCTTGGGGCAAAATTAAGGCACTGGCATGAGTTTGAGCTACCATAGCGGCAAATTTACCCCCCTCGATATAACTTAGAGTGCCGACAGAGGCTTCATCTACTGCCGCTATACCGATAATTTCTGGATCTAAATTTTGAATTACTGTCAAACTATTTAATTCTGCTGTTTTTCCCAGTTTCTCAATAATTTTACTGAATTTCATTATCCTCAACGCGATCGCGCGTAAATTTCATTTTTATCTCTGGACAATTATTCTAGATTAAAAAATATTTTTTCTAGATTTTTAAAAAGATTCTCTTAAAAAAGAATTAAATTAGCAAAAAAATTATTTATTAGAATAAAAGAAAATTCCCCAAAACTTCTGTACGGGAATTAGTTTAGCTATCTTATCAGAAGCGCGATAGTTTGCTTTTTAAAGTCAGTTATTATTATTTAGGTATTTAAGGCACAAAAAGATTAGCGCAAAAAAGAATTAATAAATCTCGCAGCACCTTAGATATTCGGATTAAAACTTACCTATGGAAGAGGAAAGTTTGGATAGTGTAGTCAGTACTTGGACTTTGTGTAGTATTGTTAAAGTAGAGTAGGCGATCGCCGAAATTTATCGCGTTCTCAAACCTGGTGGCAAATTCTTTTTCATCGAACATGGATTGAGTAACGAACCGAAACTTCAAGTATGGCAAAATCGGCTGACACCAATCCAAAAAATTGTTGGTGATGGCTGTTATCTCAATGGCAATATTCTACAGTTAGTGGCACAAAAATTTTCTCAGATAGAAGTCGAACAATATTTATGCGCCTAAAATACCAAAACTGCTCGGTTATATGGACAAAGGAGCCGCGATTAAATCATAAGTCAAAGACATGGCTTGGCAGACCAATCTTGATGACCGCAATCGCCACGACACCGAGTCTGCATACCCGCCCAAATTACTTGCCAGCTTTGACCGTATTTACTTCCCAAATTATCAGGGATTGAGCATCGGCACTAGCCAACCACTTACCATCGAGACTGAAACTAAGTAGAGTAATTGGTTGTTGATGTGCTTCTAAGGCATAAACTATAGCAGCTTTTTCCCATGCTACAAAAGCATTTTGTCCAGAAGAGTCTGCGGTTGCTGGGTTGCTTAAAAAAAAAAGATGAACTGGCATTTTTCGGTTTTGTATTTGCCCAACTAACTAAACTCTGAAAAGATAAAGCTACAATCAGGCTACTACTCAGCCACGAAATTAAGTTTAAAATTTTACTCTTCCCTCCGCAGTAAAGATGAAAATAACTTGATAATTTTTCTAATAGCCCAGATTAACAGACCAATTACCAAACCAGCCGCCAATAGAGGTAAAGCAAGACCCAACAAAGATAGTACTGCAGCACTCAACGCTTCGATGGTGGACACCAAAATATTGCCAACTCCTCCAGTAGTGCCTGTAGCAGCAAGTCTTGTCATACTGGTAAAAATGTCAATAATCCCTGCCGTACTGCCACCAGTAAGTATTGCCAGCGTCCACTGCAAAACGGGATCGATATCTCCTAAACTAGCAGCAGTGAGCATTGTCCCTACCGCTATTGCTATAGGAATTTCAATCGCATCCAGTAAATTATCTACTACGGGAATAAAATAAGCTAAAATCTCGACTACTGTTGCCGCGCCAAAAGCCGTAGCTGCCGCATGTGTCCCTACCCATTCAAAACCTGGTCCTAAAGACAGATCGCCATAGATGGCAGCCAAACTCATCACTAGAGGTGGAATAAAAACACGAAAGCCAGAAGCGGCACTAAGAGTAATACCCAGGCAAAGTGCCAAGATAAGTTCCATTTGTACTTACCAAGCCGTAAAGTTTTGTTGAAATTGCTCTAACGATAATAGTTGAATATTTGGATCGTAACGTGCAGCCTCTCGTTCTGATTTTGTGTTGTATCCCCAATCCGCTAAAAATAACTGTACTGACTGGAGATCTTGTTGCTGCTGAACTAATTGTAAGGTTTTGAATCGATCTTCCACAAACCAAATACTCAACTCTTCTATAGTAGTAGAGTCTTTTAAGAGTCTTAATGTTTCATATTTAGGACGTTTATATTCTTTGCCAATAATCTGTTGTGATGACAATTCGATTCCTTGTTGTTGCAATAGCTGTTGGGCAAAACGTCCTTCTTTGGTAGTAATGATATATAACTGAGTAGGCGAGACGAGAATTTGCTGGAGTCGTTTAATAATGCCAGGATAAAAGCGATGTAATTGTAACCATCCTTCCAGGTCAGTATCAATCCAATTATCCCTAATCGTATCTAATTGTTTACTAATTTCCTTGCTATTTAATCCTTCGGATTGAATAATTTCTTTGGCGATCGCTAACCAATTATTTAGTATCTTGTCTTCTTCAATACCTAAAACTAAGGCTCTTAATAAAATTGGCATCTCCCAACCTGTCTCGATAACGGGACGGAGGCAATAAAAACTAGGAGCCAAATTATCTATTAAATTTAATTGAGATCCAGACCAAATCTGTTCGTAGGTTTTTTTAGTCGTAGCAAAATATTCTGCTAAACCATCGCAGATTACGCCATCAAAATCGAGAGCAAGGATATTTGGTGAGTGAGCAGACATTTTTAGCTTGGAGAGACAACCGAGAAAGAATTTATTCGGTCTGCTCTATTCATGTCAAACCTGACCGCGATTCATCTCCCGCTAACCGCCGCAAGCGGTTTAACGGAAGACCTCTCGCGGAGACTAGATAGACAAATCTGCAAAGCTTTACGAAACAGTTCTTTGGCAATTTCCCAACGCTGAAATTCGGGTGCGACAAAAAGTAAGCAAACATGATTATGATTTCGCACTTCAATTACTCCTACAACCCGATCTCGCGCCACACTAACCAAGGTGAAATAATGTTTTTTTTGACGTGCTAACAATTCAGTTGGCTGGATGTAGCGGTGAAATTCTTGAATCCCTTCAGAAGAATATTCTGGTGCAATAAACTCGTTAAAAACTTGCTCTAGCAGTTTACTTACAGCGAGTATCTCTCTCTGCAGGGTGCAGAAGTCGGTAAGTGAGAGTTTTGTCCATTACGGCTGAACCAAACTCAAAATTCCTACACTCAGGTTCCAGGTCGATCTTTCCTATCTATAACTAAACTTACAATCGCGATTAGCGATCGCCTACTGATTTAGTATTAAGGTCTAAATACTAGATTTTCTGGTTCTGTCTTCAGTTTGATTCGGTCTCCTGAAACATCTATCTCGCTGTCAAAATGGGTAAAATTCATTGTCTGTAAATTTATCAGGCGATCGCGATCTTTGATAAATTCTAAAAACGTCTGGTCACTATTAGCTTTAAACCATTCGACCAGCCTTCGGAACAACTTTGGCAGAATCACTCCCTTCTCTTCAAGCTTTGATAATGAAGTAATTTCGATACCGGTCATTGTTTTATCTACTTGCCATAGACCAGCTTTTTGCTGACGTGCTTCTCGTACTGCTTCAGTTATTTTTTGCCGCAGATCGTAAAATAGACTTTCATAAAAGGTAGGATAGACTAATCCTTCTATGGCTAATTGATAGTTGAAACTACTTGTCAGCATTTCAGGTTTAAGAAATACTTGCTGACCATCGGCAAGGTCTGTCTCACCAGGGAAGACAAAAGCTACAGGTCGCCTATTTTTTTCTGTCGCTCTACTTACAATATAGCCGCGCGTGCCATCTAGAGCCGATATAATTTGTGTTCGATTAGGAGACCATCGAACATTTTTAATATCTGCAAGTTCTAATAACCTATCAGTCGCTGCATTAGCATACTCAAAAGGCTGGCGAGTACCTTGATAATGAGTTTCTAACGCATCGATCGCTTCAAAACGCAAGCTGGCACGATCTTTGCTATTTAGCTTAACAGTCCAACCTTCTAGCAAAAGCCAATTAACTTTATTATCTGCCTAGAAACGAATAGTGTCGCCGTCGGGTTGATATCCTTGGACGTGAAACGTTCCTTTAATGAGATAAAATGGCATTTTATTTACCTTTTGTACTTAGAAAACTTGCTTTGGTTGCCAATGTTTACTCTACTAGGGATTTTTTTGTTTATGCAATAAGTAGTTTTTTATAACAATTATTTATTTAATTTTATTTAAATTTTATTTAGCAGCGATCTAGGCGCAGCCGAGGCAGGTAGCGATCGCGTTTACCTTATAAATAAATATTTTGTTCTGACAATTTTTAGTAGAAATTGATTGAGTAAATATTTAAGAAGTAGGCGAGCCATTTCATTAGAATTTCTTGGGTTGATACCTCGCCCCTTGTAAGGAGCCGTTGGCGGAACTTGGTTCCGGCATTTATGAGCTCCGTGGGCGACTTCTGGTACAATAGAGTTCAGACGGTACACCGTGATAGAAGTCCGTTGGGCTGTTTGGAGTCGGGTTGCAGTCAACCAACCCCTTTGCACCTCCGTTCTCAATAGAGTCAGTCACGGCGGGAAAAGTGGAAGGGCAAGCTATCTCCGCTTGTCGGAGTGGTAGTTGACGCATGGGTAGTTCAAAATTTAAGACGGCACTTTCATTCCTCGCTGTACTGCTGGACGTTGCCCAACAGTCTCTACCCATCGCTTGAGGTGGGGATGCTCGTCTAGAGTCAGTCCCATGAACTCATAAGAAGCAACCCAGGGGAAAGTGGCAATATCAGCAATTGAGTAATCTTCGCAGATAAATTCGCGCTCGCTAAGTTGTTTATCCAGTACGCCATACAATCTTAAAGTTTCTTTTTGATAACGCTCGATCGCATAGGGGATTTTTTCGGGAGCAAAGCGATTGAAATGGTTATACTGACCGAACATCGGTCCTACACTTCCCATTTGGAACATGAGCCATTCGAGTACCTGAAAATGCTGTTTTTGCTCTGTAGGAAATAGTTTGCCCGTTTGTTGGGCTAGATAAATTAAAATCGCACCAGATTCAAAAACAGTAATGTTCGTGTCGCGATCGACAATTGCGGGAATTTTACTATTAGGATTAATGGCAATGTATTCTGGCGCAAACTGTTCCCCTTTAGTGATATCGATTTTGTGGACGTTGTAGTCAAGCCCCACTTCTTCTAACATGAGGGAGACTTTGCGACCGTTGGGAGTGGTAAATGTATACAAGTCAATCATGAGAAAATCGTTAATGGAAGAAGAGTTTGCTTAGTGTATTGACCTAATTTTGACGAAATAAAATTAAGACAAAGATAAGGTTCGAGCCCAGTTTGCCGCAAACTAAAGTTCCGGCTCAAAGCTCAAACCCATTGAAATGGGTTAGTTTAACCAATTTGTGGCTATGGATAAGTCCTATTTAATAATGAATTTCTCGGCGAGCGCCGAAGGCGCGCCAGGGGCGATCGCGAAACATTTTACCAGTTAATTTGGGCGAAGCCTCGATAGCCAGTCAAATAGCAGTGTCGGCTCCTTCCTCTGGAGAACGAGTTGCTCCAGCACCACCCATATCTGTTCTCACCCCGCCAGGACACATGGAATAAACGGCAATGCCTTGAGAACGCAAGGCATCGGCTAACATAATTGTCGCACCGTTGAGAGCAAGTTTGGACAGGCAATAACTGGGTACTTCAGCAGAGAGACTGTCTAGTTATCCGTAGCCGCTAGAAACGTTGATAACTCGTGCTGCTGGTGCTTGCATCAACAAGGGTAAAAAAGCTTGGATGACTTCGAGCGGACCGAAAGCATTAGTATTCATCGTCAGATCGAGCAATTCCCGCGAGATGTTCAAAATATTTATCTCTTGGTCTGGATAAATACCAGCGTTGTTTACCAGTACGTCGAGGTAATCGATTTCTTGGCTCAATTGTTCTGCGGCACGGTTAATACTCTCGTCGTCGGTAACATCTAATTCCAGCACGCGCACCGAGGCATCAGCCGTTGGCAATCTTTGGGCTGCTTGTTTTCCTTTATCTAGCGATCGCGCCGCCAGAATTACTTCAAATCCTTTTGCCAGCAATCCCTCGCAAATAGCAAAACCAATACCTTTGTGCCGCCAGTAACGAGGGCATATTTCTGAGAGGTTGAGGTCATAGATGATTTAATTTCCTACTTACTTAAATTTATGCAAAAAATTCTTAACCTGAGTTCTGCTCCAACTAATACCTTTCCCGTATTCTTTAGACAGTGACAACTATTTTTCCGTTTTGTTGGTTAGATTCCATGTAACGATGAGCTTCGACAATCTCGTCTAGAGAAGTAAAAGTGTGTGGATCGAGCGCGGGTTTAAGTACTCCGGATTTCAAACCATCATAGACATAACTTTTGCCTCGCTCGAGTTTTTCGGGATTAGTAGTAATTTCAAACAGAGTATATCCCTGTATCTTCAATCCTTTTTGTAGGGCAGACATGAGAGGAAAAGGTGTAGTGTCCATCTCCCTACTTAAAACACCATAGATAAATATAGTCGCACCAGGAGCAGCCACTTCTGCTAAGGTTGTGACAAAAGAGCCTGCAACTGGATCGAAAATAAGGTCGGCTCCATGTCCGGAAGCAATCTCCATTATCCTGGCGGGCAAATCTTCTTCTTGGGTGGCAATGACATAATCGGCTCCGTCATCGAGAAGCTTTTGTTTTTTGGCAGATGTGCGAGTCGTAGCAATTGCAGTTGCACCTACTGCCTTAGCCAATTGAATGGCAGCATGACCGACACTACTACTGGCAGCAGTAATAAGAATATAATTTCCCGACTGCATCTGACCGTATTCAATCAAAGCACCGTAAGCTGTTAGGTATTGCATCCAGATAGCTGCCCCCTCTTGCCAAGAGAGATTATCTGGATAGTGGGCAACTGCGCGGGCAGGAACGATCGCGCTTTCGCCGTAAACGCCATACTGATTCATCGAGAAAGCTGGAATAGTGCTGACGCGATCGCCAACTCGAATGTTATCAACTTCTGCTCCCACTGCATCAACGATTCCAGATGCTTCGTAGCCAATTCGAGCCGGAAGATTTGGGGTTTCTAAGTATGCTCCCTCTCGAAACATAACTTCAGCACGATTGAGACCAATTGCCTTCACCTGGAGACGCACTTCATCTTTGCCTGGTTCGGTCAAGGGTAGTTCTTCGATCTGAAGGACTTCCGGTGCTCCCTGGGCGTGAAAGCGAACAATTTTGGGCATTATTCAACTCCTTTACTCATTTTTATTACCATTTCTCGTTAAAAGGTCGCACATCCAGCTCAAAAGTCCAAGCTGAGGGCGGTTGTTGAGTCAGAAAAAACACCGATTCGGCAATATCTTCTGGTTGTAGAAAAGACTCGTCGGGTTTATCGGGCATTGCTTGACGCGTCCTTTCTAAAGCGATTACGCCATCGATAATTATGTAGGAGACATGAACCTTGTCTTGTCCTAAATATCGCGCCATCGATTGAGCGAGGCTGCGCTGAGCCGCTTTGGCAGAGGCAAAGGGAGCAAAGTTAGCACCACCCCTTAAGGAGGCAGTTGCACCGATAATTACGATATTGCCTCCCTCGCGCTTACGCATTTGGGGAATAACCTGCTGGGCGACGACAAATAAACCGCGAGCGTTAACTTCCCAGGCCCGTTGAAACGAATCTACCGTCGCAGCATCAATGTTGCTGAATTGACCGGTACCAGCATTGTAAATTAGAACGGCGATCGCTCCTAGTTCTGACTCGATGCGACTGAAAACTTCTCGTGCCCTGTTTATGTCTGTAACATCGTATTTGTATGCTTTTGAACCAGGTATTTGCCTTTCCAGTTCCTGAAGATAATCTAGATTTCTTGCCAGAAGTGCAACTCGATAATTCTCTGCTGCGAATTTCTTGCCAAAAGCCGCACCGTTACCGGGACCAACACCCACGATAACGCAAACAGGTTTGCTCATAATATCTCCTCCGAAAAGCTTATCGCTGAGTTAATATTAAATACTTCAATCCGGAGGTTCGGTATAAACAACCTCATACAGATGATGTTCGTTCTCGGCAATACCCTCCCAGTAAGGAGACTCCGAGTCAAACCCCGGCTGCTTCTTTAATTCTTCTATCGTTTCGCCATCGCCCCTGGCGCGCCAGGGGCGATGGCTCCATTGTCCGTAATTAATAAGGTAGTGTAGCAAAAAGGTTGAAGCAAACTGAATTTCTCTTTCAAATTCATACACTACCACTAGAATTATCAAAAAATCTTCCCACTGCACTACCTACCTCTATCAAGATTTTCAGATAGAGCAGACCTTTTTACCTCCTACCGATTGGGAATTTGTGACTACTAATACTCAAAAAGAAATTATCGACCGAACTTGGTGGGGATACGAAGATGGTTTTATCGATGTAGGTTTTTATATTGAGAAAATTTTTAATTTTAAGCTCAGAGGCTGTTTATAAAGTCGATTTTAGATTACAAGCAGGCGATAATCTACGCATTAAATGAGTGCTAGACTGTAAAGCGCAGTTGAATATATAGCAAGACCGTGTAAAGCGTGGGCTTGACCAACGTCATCGACTTTTCAAGAATCGATCATGCCATATGTAAATATTCAAATTACAAGGGGTGCCACAAGAGAACAGAAGGCTAAGCTGGTCAAGGACGTGACTGATTCCCTCGTTCGCGTACTCGGGAAAAAGCCAGAACACATTCATGTCGTCATTCAAGAGATAGATGATGAAAACTGGGGTTTCTCTGGGCTACTGACTGACGAATGGAAGAAGCAGCAAAGTCAGTTGCTTTCAAGCGAATAAAACCTAACCATTCGTTGCAGCGATTCTAGTTTCCCCCTTACATATAGGGTGGATATCCAGTAAGTTTCTGTAGAATGATTAGGCGGTCTTATACTATGAGCCGTGCGTTGGAGTTCGCTATGATTCGACCGACTACGCCCGATGACACAACCGCGCTAATTGCCTTAGCCGACGCGACTGGACTATTCCAGCCAAGCCAACTTGAGGAGCTTGGCGAAATGCTGGCTGATTACTTTGGTGGCAACAGCGACAGCGATCGCTTGATTCATGCAAGAGGTCTAGAGTAGTTCTTGAACCACATCCTGAAAAAAAGCAATTGAATCTAACCAGTTTTGACCATGCAAACCAATCGAAAAACTACTATATCGTCGATAAGTTCTGGTCTGTTCGCTCAGACGAGTAACGTAATTAGAAACACCTTTAGATTTAAGACTTTGTCCAGAAAAAAGATTAGGACACATTAGACTTCTTTCGTGAGATCGGGAACAAGGAACGGGGAACGGAGTGGGGAAAAGGGAAAGGAAAAAAGGACAAAGGAAACAGAAAACAGTCAATAACTGATAACTGTTATAATACCTCACATTGACCGTGATGACGCAACAAGTGATCGCAGAGAACTAAAGCTACCATTGCTTCTACCATCGGTACTGCTCTTGGCAATACGCACGGATCGTGTCTACCTTTCGCGGCTAAGACGGTTTCTTCTCCCTGGCTGGTAACGGTGCGTTGCTCTTTGCCAATTGTAGCAGTTGGTTTAAAAGCAACACGGATAATAATATTTTCGCCGTTAGAAATGCCTCCTTGAACGCCGCCAGAACGATTAGTTGACGTACGGGTTTCGCCTCGTTCATCAATATAAAATTCGTCGTTGTGTTCGCTTCCCGTCATCACCGTACCCGCAAACCCAGAACCAATTTCAAAACCTTTGGTTGCTGGCAAGGACATGACACCTTTAGCCAAATCTGCTTCCAGTTTATCGAAAACAGGCTCTCCCAACCCTTTGGGAACCTTACGAGCAACACATTCAACAACACCACCTAAAGAATCTTTTTCTTTTCTTATTTGGTCGATCAAATCGATCATTTTTTGGGCGCATTCGCTATCGGGACAGCGAACAATATTGCTTTCTACCTGTTCGAGAGTAACTGTATCGGGATCGATGGAGGCTTCTAAATCTTTGATGCGCTTGACGTAACCGACAATTTCTACTCCAGCTACTTCCTTAAGAATTTTTTTAGCGATCGCTCCTGCGGCGACTCTGCCAATCGTCTCTCTTGCCGAAGAACGTCCGCCACCCTGCCAGTTACGGATACCATATTTAGCATCGTAGGTGGCATCTGCATGGGAAGGGCGATATTTGACTGCCATTTCGTCATAGTCTTGGGAACGAGCATCTTTATTGCGGACGAGGATGGCGATCGCCGTTCCCAGAGTTTTTCCCTCAAATACTCCAGAGATAATCTCGCAAGTATCCATCTCTTTGCGAGGCGTAGTAATTTTACTCTGTCCCGGTCGTCTGCGGTCTAATTCTACCTGAATTTCAGCTTCGCTAATTTCTATTCTCGGCGGACAGCCATCAATTACCACACCCACACCGCCTCCATGCGATTCGCCGAAAGTAGCAATCCGAAATAGATGCCCGAATGTATTACCCATATGTCAGTTACCAGCTAAGCAATATCTCTAAAGTATTTCTCGTTTAAGATAAGGTTGCAATGCCTCGGGAATTTTTACTGTACCATCTGGTTGTTGATAATTCTCCAAAATAGCTGCCATTGTTCTGCCAACAGCTAATCCCGACCCATTGAGAGTGTGGACGTACTGGGTGCCTTTTTTCCCCGCTTCTTTAAAACGAATATCTGCCCTTCTGGCTTGAAAATCTTTACAATTGGAACAACTAGAAATTTCTCTGTAAGTTTCAGAAGAAGGCAACCACACTTCTATGTCATAACATTTAGCTGCCCCAAAACCCAAATCTCCGGTACATAGTTCTATAATTCGATAAGGTAATTTCAGTGCTTGCAAAATCTCTTCAGCATTTTGAACTAAGGACTGATGTTCCGCCTCTGAAGTGTCGGGATGGACAATTTTTACCAACTCTACTTTATTAAACTGATGTAATCGAATTAGTCCCCGCGTATCTTTGCCATAGCTTCCTGCTTCTCGTCGAAAACAGGGTGTATAGGCGCAGTGATAAATCGGCAACAGGGATGCATCGAGGATTTCTTCACGATAAAAGTTAGTTACGGGTACCTCGGCTGTAGGAATCAACCAGAGGTCATCATCTTGACATTTGAAGCTTTCTTCTGCGAATTTAGGCAGTTGACCCGTACCTGTCAAAGAATTACTGTTTATTAAAATTGGGGGCATTACTTCCAAATAGCCGGCCGCAATCTGCCGATCGAGCATAAAATTAATTAGTGCTCTTTCTAAAGCTGCACCAGCTCCTACTAAACTAACAAAGCGACTTTGCGCTACCTTTACTGCTCGTCCAAATTCAAATATTCCTAATTTTTCGCCAATGTCCCAATGAGGTAAAATCTTGCCGTTTTGGGGTAAATATTCATCGCCCCACCGACGGAGCTCTACGTTTTCCCGTTCGTCTTTGCCAATAGGAGTTGATTCATCAGGCAGGTTAGGAAGTTGCAGTAAGAGATTATCTATTTGGGCTTTTAACTCTTTTTCTTGGGGTTCTAGTTCGCTTAATTTAGATTTTATTTCATTGCCTTCTGCTTTTAAAGCCCCAATTTCTGCTCCTTTAGGATCGCTACCACTTCTAATCTTCTGTCCGATCGATTTACCAATCTCGTTACTGCGCGCACTCAGTTGACTGCGACTGGTTTCTAGTTCTCGTTGCTTGGAGTCTAACTCTAAGATTGGCTGGAGAGCATAATCCTCTTCACTGCGACGATTGAGTAGTTCTTGAACTTTTTCGGGATTTTCCCTGATTAGTTTAATGTCTAGCACCGCGCGATGGAAACCTTTTGGCTTATCTTTACTACCTATGCTAGGATACCTTGTTTTGAGGTGTGAAATGATTCGATCGCTTACCTCAATCGATCTTGACAAGTAAATGTTGCAACCATTTCTAGTCCAAGAGTAGAAATAAATTAATCTAAACTAGGATAAAGATAGGGAAAGAGTATTTGAGGGAAAACTGTGAATGATAATTTACCTAAATTTTTACAATACAATAGTTCTGGTCTAGGCTGTTGGCTGAGTGCCATCCTCATTGCTTTTCTCCTAGGTTCGATAGGACTGGGCTGGATTGTCAACGGTTTTTTAATTTTGGTGGCTTTTTTGGCGATCGCCCCAGTGCTTGCTTTCTGGGGATTGCAATGGTGGCTCAAGCGGAATCTAGTTCAAGATAGCTGTCCGACCTGTAGTTACGAATTTACTGGCTTTAAAAATGCAGAATTTAGATGTCCTAATTGTGGCGAACCCTTAAAAGTAGAAGCAGGACACTTCCGCCGCCTGACTCCACCTGGCACCATTGATGTAGAGGCAGTAGAAGTTTCAGCCCAACCAGATGATTAACGACGCGGGTAGAATTACTTAGTGGAGATAGTGAGAGTAAATTGGTAATGCTCGCCAGTGCGATCGCCTATATAAATCGAGTATTTCCCTGGTTCCCAAACACCAGAAATTTCTGGCTGAAATCCTCCTAATCCACCGCCAAGAACACAAAAATTATCTTCGGGTTTTGGTCCGACAATCAGCAGAGTTGGTTGACCTCCAGCAGCTTGAACGGCCAATCGCATGTAGTCGATACGTTGAGGTACATCAATCACGTAGTTCGGAGATGCGGCAATAAAACCACAACCTTTACTATTAATAGGACCGCCAGATTGTCCTTGAATTGTTTGATTGTTGGTATCGAATTTTAAACCTGCTGCTATTGGTTTACTGACTGCCTGACTATCATTAGCAACAAGTATACCCAGAATAACAGCAGCACCAAATAAATAGCGAGCAGATATTTTCATGAATTTAAACTTAACAGCCTTAATCAGTTTTTTGAGCTACATTACTAGTGTATTAAGCTAGGTGACACTCAACGATTGAGGTTGTTCCAGTTTATCAACAGTCACTACATTAGTTATTCTAAAAAGAACACAGAGATAGATAAGATACTAGTAGAGTTTAAAACCAATGAATTCGCCAAATAATCAAGATTGGGAACAAAGATTGAAGGAGTTAGAGCAAGAAATTGAGCACACTACCTCTCCCGAGTCAGCAGAACACACTGAAACAGTAAGACCCCACCTAGAAATAGATCTTTCACAAAAAATCACTGCCTGGTTGAACTCAGCCAGAGACTGGTTTAACAGTTTACCTACCGTGGGTAGAGTAATTGTCGGTGTAGGAGCAATTATAGTCAGCTTTTCCGTACTCAATACTTTTTTACGGCTGATTAGCTCTCTGATTAGTCTTGCTATTTTAGGAGGACTTTTATATCTCGGCTATAAGTTTTTAGTAACTTCCTCGAAATCAGAGTAAATGCGATCGCCCTACATCCTCTCCTGACTTACAAAATAGGGAACGGGGAACAGGTGAAGAAGTATTTTCATGTATCCTGGTGTACGCAGTTCATGAGGGCTACTTTGAACTTTGTACGGACGTAGCATGCTACGTCCCTACTATGTACTGTATTGTTCTTGAGAGAGTAATACTAAAGTCAATATAGTGCATACTAATAGCAGTCCTAACGAAGCTGCTGCCGCATCGATAAATGCTGCATTGTTGGTAGCTACCCATATCTGTGAAGCTAAAGTTCTAAAGCCAATGGGAGACAATAACAGCGTTGCTGGAAGTTCTTTAATTGCGGTGAGAAAGATCAATGCCACTCCGCTGATAATTCCTGGACGCACTAGTGGAATGGTGACTTTTCTAAGAGTTTGCCAAGGAGTTTGTCCCAAACAACGAGCCGATTCTTCTAGTCTCGGGTTGACTTGCAGTAGAGAGCCACGAATCGTGCCAACCGATTGAGGCAAAAACATAACAAGATAGGCAAAGATTAGCATTGGCATTGTTTGATAGAGCCAAGGTGCGTAGTTAGCACCAAAGAACACTAGGGAAAGAGCAACGACGACACCTGGTAGACCAAAACCAATGTAAGAAGCGCGTTCGATTAATGTAGTAAGCCGTCCGGGAAATCGCACGCCTAAAATTGCTACTGGTAGAGCAAACAGTGTGGAAAAAAGGGCTGCTAACCCGGCTGCCCAGGCAGAATTGAGAGCGATGGACAAGATACTCCTCAACACAGCTAGAGGAGCGGTTGCTCGTAGTAGCCAATAAAGAATGACACCGATAGGCAAAACCAAACATAGCAATGTCACTAGACTACAAAAAGCAAGAGCCGGCCACTTCCAAGGACCTAAACGGATTAGCTGACGTTTTCTTCCTAAAGCCGATCCCCGACTGTAATATTTTGCCTGTGTTCGCGCTTGATACTCTAACCAAAGAATAATTGATACTAGCACGACCAACATCAATGACAGGGCAGCAGCAAAATTGAGATTAAAACTGGCCCGGTACTGAGTAAAAATTGCTCGCGTAAAGGAATTAAACCTCATCAACGAAGGAGTGCCAAAGTCTCGAAGTGCGTAGAGAATTACTAACAGTGCTCCAGCGACAATAGAAGGTTGAAGCTGGGGGAGGGTAACGCGAAAAAAAACCGACCAAGAATTATGACCCAAACTCCGAGCCGATTCTTCCATGGCTGGATCTATTCCCTGCAAGCCTGTCCGAACGCTCAAAAGAAGATAGGGATAGGAAAACAGAGCAATTGCAGCCACGACCCCCGGCCAACCATAAATTGAAGGAAGTCTTTCTACTCCTAGAGGAGCAAGCCAAGACTGTAACAAACTACCTCTCGGACCGAAAGTAGCAATCAAGGCAAAGCTACCCACATAAGTAGGAATTGCTAAAGGTAAGGTAGTGACAATCGCCCAAAATCGACGCCATGGCAGGTCAGTACGAACAGTTAAGAAAGCGAGAGGGAGGGCAATTAGTGCAGATAATAAAGTAACCACTATTGCCATAACAATACTATTAAAGATAATTTCTAATGTTTGTCTGCGCCGCACAAATTCCCATAATTGCTCCCCACTGATTCCCATAGTGCGGATAATCAGGTAGACCAAGGGTAGGGCAATCCCTATAGCAGCGATCGCACCCATTAGTACTAAAAATAGGGGCGGTCTGGCTGCTTGCCCCTTGTTGAGAACTAACTTGTCTATTATGGAGGAACGAGGAAATTGCTTCGTCATGACTATAGATTAAATAAGCAATAAATGCAGCCTGACCTGCCAATTGTCAGGCTATCTTAATTACAATACTCCAGCTTGTTGTAAAAGATTTAGGGTGCCTTCTAAATCGTCGAGGTTGCTCAAGTCAATATCTGGAGCATTGATCTGCTCTAGGGGTACTTGCTCGTCTGGACCAGGAACTCCTGTAGCTAAGGGATATTCATTAGTCTCTTGAGCAAAGTATTGTTGAGACTCGGGGGTTAACAAATACTCGATCAGCGAGATTGCCTGTTCTTCGTGTTCGGTAGTATCGATAATAGCAACCCCTGCGACATTGATCATCGAGCCTGGATCGTTTTGAGTGTAGTGGTGGGCAACTGGAAAGTTTGGATCTTCTTCTTGAAAGCGGGGTAGATAATAGTTGTTTACCAAACCAAGTGCTATCTCTCCACGACCGAGAGCTTCTACAATAGTTGTATTGTTGCTATAGACTTGAGCGTCGTTGTCTCTCATTGCCTCAAGCCACTCTAAAGCGCGATCGTCTCCTTCCACTAAACGTAGTGCAGTGACAAAAGCCTGAAATGAGCCATTAGTAGGTGCCCAGCCAACTCTACCACGCCACTTTTCTTCGGTTAACTCCCAAATAGAATTAGGTAATTCGTTTTCGTTAACCAGTTCGGTATTATAGTCTATGACGCGGGCACGACCAGAAATGCCAATCCACTGACCTTCAGGAGAACGGAAGCGACTATCAACTTTATTTAAAATCTCTTCTGGTATGCTCTTGGTTCGATTAGCTCTTTGGAGTGCTCCTAATGCTCCTGCATCTTGACCGAAGAAAACATCGGCAGGACTGTTTTGACCTTCTTCAAGAATTGCGGCTGCTAGTTCTGCCGTATCGCCGTAGCGCACATTAATCTTGGTTCCCGTTTCCGCCTCATACCTTTCGAGTAATGGACCAATTAATTGTTCGTTGCGACCGGAGTAAATATTTAATTCTCCTCCCGTAGCAACAAGAGTAGCTGGACTCTCAGCAGCAGGATCGGTAGCTGTTGGTCCATTATTGCAGGCAATAGCCAGACTGCCTGAAATCGCTGCAAGTCCCACAAGGAAAAAAAATTTTCTTCGCTTCATTAAGATCGCTCCTGATTTATCAACTTTGTAATTAAATCAACTTTCTAATTGAAAAAATTTATCAAAAAATGTTGGAATTTTATTGTTATTGTTTGTATCTTGGGCAAATCAATAAAGAGTCAAATTTCTATAATAAAAGTGAGGATAACCGAATCTTAACCTTAATTGTGTTGGAAAGGAATCATTCAAGGATTGCTATAAAACAGCTTTTTAAATTTGATAAAGCGATCGCGAACGTCAGCAACAGTATGGCAACTAAATTAAATAATGGAGGTATAACTAAATTTTTTTTAGCTTTCGGCGAATCAGCCACTTCTCTAACTCCACGCCCCAAAAAACTAAAGTACTCACAGCAAGGCTAATGGCTAAGTCTGTTGCTTCCAAGGCTACTGTTCCAAAGAGTTGCTGTAAGAAGGGAACGTAAATTACTGCCAATTGTAGTCCCAGAGTTAAGACAATCGCTCCTAAGAGGGGCTTATTAGAGAGCAAGCCAATCTGGAAAAGCGAGTCTCGCTCGGAGCGAATTGCCAAGGCATTACTCATCTGGGAAAGAGTCAAGACGGTAAATAGCATAGTCTGCCAGTTAGAGCGATCGCCGCGCCAGTACCAATAGCCCGTACCGAGAGAGAGCGTACCCAACAGCAAACCAATCCAAATAATATCTCTCCCCATTCCTCGACCGAAGAAAGCCTCTGTAGGAGAATAAGGCGGACGATTCATAGTACCTTTTTCTGCCGGTTCTACACTCAAAGCCAAAGCTGGCAGACCATCGGTAGTCAGGTTAATCCAGAGAATTTGCAGGGGCAGCAGTGGTAAGGGCATTCCCAACAAAGGAGCCAGCAGCATCACCCACAGTTCTCCTACATTACTACTCAACAGATACTTGATAAACTTACGAATATTGTCGTAAATGACCCGTCCTTCTTTTACGGCAGCCACTATTGTGGCGAAATTGTCATCGAGCAAAACCAGATCCGCTGCCTCTCTAGCTACGTCAGTGCCACCAATGCCCATCGCCACGCCAATATCTGCTGCCTTAAGAGCGGGAGCGTCATTAAGTCCATCCCCAGTCATGGCGACAATCTGTCCCTTTTTTTGTAGAGCTCGAACGATGCGAAACTTTTGTTCTGGAGAAACCTTGGCGTAAACAGAAACTTCTTGGACAACGTCTTCTAATTCTTGTTCGCTGAGGCGATCGAGTTCCTTATCGGTCAGGATAAGGCGATCGCTAGCAATGCTTAATTCCCGAGCAATATGCCAAGCAGTTTTGGGGCGATCGCCCGTAACCAGTACCGGGCGAATTCCAGCTCTTTGGCAGCCGATAATAGCCTTTCTAGCTTCCGGTCGCATCGGATCGTCGATTCCCACCAAGCCGATAAAAATCAGCTCCCTCTCCAAATCTTCTAAAGAATCGGTCGGGTAAGACGATAAGAGTCGAAAAGCAACCCCCAAAACCCGCAGACCCTTTTTAGTGAACTGACGTTTGGCTTCCCTAATCCGTTCGTACCAGTTGCCATCAAGGGATTTGGCTTGGCCATTTACCCAAACCCACTCAGAGACAGAGAGCAAACTACCAATTTTACCCTTGGTAAAGGCAACATATTCTGCTCCTCCCATTGCCTGACTCCTATAGGAAATTGCCTCCAAAGCGACAGGAAAGGAGAAGGGGACGGGGATTTTGTGAACGGTAGTCATTCGCTGTCGCCTGAAATTAAAGGGAACTTCACTTACTCGGGGAAGAGCTTGTTCGAGTTCGGCTTTCCACAGTCCCTGACGAGCTGCTGCCATTACTAAGGCTCCTTCAGTAGGGTCTCCGACAGCTTGAAAATAACGCGGCTCATCGGGGTCGGGTTCTAAAGAAGCATCATTGCACAAGGTCGCGCCAGCTAACAAGAAAGATAAGGCTAGTGGCTGACTGAGCAGAAGTGGTTGTTCTTGCTCACTTTCCAGTAGGGGAGAATAAGAATGAAGCCGAGCAGTTAAGTCTAGCTGATGACCCGCTACATCTAGTACGGTTACTGTCATACGGTTTTGGGTGAGGGTGCCAGTTTTGCCAGAACAAATCGTCGTGACTGAGCCAATTACTTCGACAGCAGATAGATTCCGGATGAGGGCACGTCGCTTAAGCATCTTCCGTGCACCTAGGGCTAGGGCGATGGTGACGACGGCAGGCAAACCTTCGGGCAAAGCCGCCACTACTAGGGTGATGGCAGTCAGGAACATTAACTGCACGTCCTCTCCTCGCAGCAGCCCTAAAATAAAAATGAATCCCACCAGAGCTAGGGAAGCGAATGCCAATCCCTTTCCCAGTCTAGACAGACGCTTTTGCAGCGGGGTCGGTTCCGGCTCTACTTTCTCCATCATGCTGGCAATGCGACCGGACTGGGTATTCATGCCCGTTTCGGTGACTACCGCCCGAGCGCGCCCGTAGGTGACCACTGTTCCCAGATAGACCATATTGCGGCGTTTACCAATCCCTAAATCTTTTCCAGGTAGAGCTTCTGGGTCTTTGTCTACTGGTTCGGCCACACCAGTGAGAGCAGCTTCGGAGGTTCGCAAGCCCCAACTCTCGAGCAAGCGACAGTCGGCTGGCACTAGCTCTCCTGCTTCTAGCAGGATGATATCTCCCGGCACTAATTGCCGCGCTGAAAGCTCCTGCAGGCGATCGCTGCGGTGAACTTTGACTGTGGGAACGGCTAGTTGTCTGAGTTGGGCGATCGCTTTTTGCGCTCGATACTCTTGGCTGAAACCCAAAAAAACGATGAGGACGACGATGACCATGATGCCCAAGCCATTTTTGTAATCCCCTAAAAAAGCGGAAATTCCGGCAGCAAAAAGCAGGATGAGTACTAATATTTCCCTCAATTGCTCCCATAGGATTAGCCAAGGACTCTTGAGTCGCTGCTCGACCAATTCATTAAAACCGTACTGCTTTAAGCGGCGAGATGCTTCTAGGTCACTAAGTCCATGGAATGAGTTGCTAGCAAGTTGTTCTAGTACTTCTCGGACATCTAATTGGTACCAGTTGCTCATGTCCTCCTCTGGGCACTCGACTAAAATCTGGGTCGAGTCGCTTCACTCTAATTAAAAATTACCACCGATCTCATCCCTTACTCCTTAACTAACCCTTAACTCTATGAGATCGTTTTTTTGAAACAATATAACAATATAAGGTGTGATGCTTCTACCTGGAACAATGGGAAGGAAGTAAGATGAAGATAAAAACCGAAAAACGGGTTCAAGGTTTAGAAAAATTGGGTTTAACTGTAGCGTTTACTAGTATCTTGGCTGCTTGCACTCAAGTAAGTTCCGAGCAAAACCCATCAATTGCCATTGATGGCTCGAGTACAGTCTATCCCATCACTCAGGCAATAGCCCAAGAGTTTAAAGCTACTAAAGACAATAGAGTCGATCTCAAAGTAAACTTTTCGGGAACGACAAGCGGATTTAAAAAATTCTGTGCCGGACAAACTCAAATTAACGATGCTTCTCGACCTATTTCCACCGCAGAAATGGCAGCTTGCAAACAAGCAAAAATAGCTTATATTGAACTGCCGATCACCTTTGATGCGATCGCGGTAGTGGTCAATCCCCGAAATAACTGGTTAGATAGCATCACAGTTGACCAATTAAAGAAAATTTGGTCTCCCAAAGCAGAAAATCAAATTACCCGTTGGAATCAAATTAACGCAGATTGGCCCGATAGACCGCTCAATTTATTCGGTCCTGGTGAAGATTCGGGTACGTTTGACTACTTTACCGAAGCAGTAGTCGGTCGAGCAGAAGCGAGTCGTACCGATTATGTCAGGAGCGAAGATGATAATATTCTCGTCCAAGCAATTAAGCAAGACCCCAACGCTTTGGGATATTTCGGTTTCGCTTATTACCAAGCTCGCCCAAATGAGCTTAAAGCCCTAGCGATCGACAGTGGTCAAGGTCCGGTCTTTCCTTCTCGCGAGACAGTAGAAGCCGGAGAATATCAACCCCTATCTCGTCCTCTGTTTATTTACGTTAATTCTAGTGCCGTACAAAAAAATCCAGCACTGAAAGAATTTGTGGAATTTTATCTAGATCGTTCACCAGAAATTGTCAGCTCGGTTGGCTATATTCCTCTATCTGAAGAAGGCTATCAACTGACAAACATTCACTTCCACAGAGGCAAAGTAGGTACGGTCTTTGAAGGCAAATCAGCGTTGAATTTGACTATGGGTGAATTGTTACGCAAACAAGCCAAATTTTAACGCTCATTATGATAGCCAGTAATCAGGGAACGGGGAACAGTAGTTTTTTAAACTCTTGTCCTAAACTTTTTGCTCTTTACTATACAAAAAGAATTACAATTTTAGAAAATTCCCTGAACTTCGATCATGGTAACAGTTTCAGGTCAACAATCTAAATATCTCGGTATTGGCGGTACAGTCGATCGCTATTTGTGGAACTGGCAAGGCAAGCAGTATAAAATTGTTTACGAAAGTCTGGGACAGGGAAGTCCAGTGTTGCTGCTTCCTGCTTTCAGTACCGTTTCTACCCGTGCTGAAATGAGAGGAATTGCTCAGTTATTATCCTCTCAATATCGAGTAGTTGCCCTAGACTGGTTGGGGTTTGGACAGTCCGAACGCCCGATGCTCAATTATCAGCCAGCTCTTTATCGTCAACTACTACAAGATTTTGTCCGAGATATTTTTAAGATTCCTATTATTATCATTGCAGCGGGTCATGCAGCAGGTTACGCTTTGGAATTGGCAAAGCAACAGCCAGCAGCAGTAGCCAAAATGATTTTAGTTGCTCCTACCTGGCGAGGTCCTTTGCGGGTGATGGGATTACCAGAAGGAGTAAGAAGTACGGTTAGAGGGATGGTGCGATCGTCTATCGTAGGACAAGCCCTTTATTATCTCAACACGACTCCATCTTTTCTCCGTTTGATGTACAGACGTCACGTTTATGTGGATGAGAGCAAATTGACTCCAGAATTTATTGCCCAAAAACATCAGATTACTCAAGAACAAGGAGCAAGATATGCTCCTGCTGCTTTTGTCACTGGGACAATCGATCCAGTCGATACTCGTTCAGAATGGCTTGCCTATTTTCAATCCCTATCTCTGCCGATACTAGTAATTATTGCTGAAAATGCACCCCCTAGCTCGAAGGCAGAAATGGAAGCGATGACCCAATTACCAACTGTACGAGAGGTTAGACTGAGAGGAACTTTGGGAATTCATGAAGAGTATCCAGAAGCGGTTACTGAAGCGATCGCCAATTTTTTAAATTCTCACTAAAATTAAATTGGAAATAAATAGCGACAAGAGCTACTATTGTTAAGGTGATCGCTAAGACCATTTTACTTACCTCATTTTTAGGAGCTTGCTGAAGTAGTATTACTGCGCGTGCAACTAATCTGATTGAGAAATAAGCTGCTCAAATTGACGATGGGTTTTCCTCCTCCCTTATTAAGTTGCACGCGGGGTAATTAAAAACAGTCCATAGCTTACCGCAGTGACCAATCAATAGCTAAAATTGTTGAAAGATTGCCTATAAACCTCTAAAAAAAAATATCCACTGAGAGTGGATGTAAATTTTGGTAAACAAGAGAGCTATGCCTCTGGCACAGCCCAACAATACCGAAGTATTAAAGATTAGTAAGCATCCTGCAATTCGTAAAAATCGGGGGAAACATAATCTTTGCGTAGGGGCCAACCGACCCAATCTTCTGGCATCAGAATCCGTTTCAGGTTTGGATGTCCTTCGTAAACAATGCCGAACATATCGTAGCTTTCTCGTTCCTGCCAGTCAGCGGTTTTCCAAATCCAGTACACCGAAGGAACTCTGGGATTGTCTCTGGGTAGAAAAACCTTGAGACGTACTTCTTCCGGACGGTCTGCATTATCGCTTAATTTAACCAAATGATAAAAGCTTACTAACTCTTTGCCAGGACCAAGATCGTAAGCCCCCTGACACCGAAGATAATTAAAACCGTAGGCGTATAAGGCAGTAGCAATGGGAATGAGATATTCTGGCTCTACCTTAATTAACTCCACACCACTATGGTCTGGTTCTAAAGGTTCATTAGCAAAATCATTTTCTGTGAGCCAGTTAGAAGCTATTCCCCCAGGAACTAGTTGGGAATCTTCGGTGTTTTCTTCGGTATTAGAATTTTCTGGTTTGGGTTCTTCAGCCACGGTCTACTTCCTCCTTTTGTTCGGCTTCTAGTGAAGGAATTACGGGTAGTTGTGTTGCTTCGATCAATTCCTTTGGAGGAGCTTGACGGGACTCGGAACGGAGATATTGACCCGTAAGAATCGGCGAAACTGCCTTCATGTTGTGAGTAGTGCTGTAATAGCGATGGGTTTGCTGCAAAACAGAAGCCCTTTCTTGAATTGAGTCGTTAGCTATTTTCTTACGCAGCTTGATAATGGCATCGATAATAGCTTCGGGACGAGGAGGACAACCAGGCATATATACATCTACGGGAATTAATTTATCTACCCCACGGACGGCAGTAGTAGAATCGCTGGTAAACATGCCACCAGTAATCGTGCAAGCACCCATTGCAATAACATATTTGGGTTCGGGCATCTCTTCGTAAAGACGAACCAAAGCTGGTGCCATTTTCATCGTTAGCGTCCCCGCAGTGATAATTAAATCCGCTTGGCGAGGGCTATTACGGGGAAGTAGACCGAAACGGTCAAAGTCAAATCTCGAGCCAATAAGTGCGGCAAACTCGATAAAACAGCAAGCGGTTCCATACATCAAAGGCCAGAGACTAGAGAGTCTCGCCCAGTTGTAAAGGTCGTCTACTGTAGTTAAAATGACGTTTTCTGACAAATCTTGAGTTACCCTAGTCCGATTGCCAGGATTGATAATTTTTTCTTTTTGTTGTTGTTCGAAAGTTTTAGAAGTCATGACCATTCAAGAGCTCCTTTTCTCCATGCATATACTAGAGCAATCACCAGAATGGCGATAAAGATTAAAGCTTCGATGAAAGCTAACAGTCCTAAGCGACTAAAAGCGACTGCCCATGGGTATAAGAAAACCGTTTCCACGTCGAAAACAACGAAGACGAGGGCAAACATATAGTAGCGAATGTTGAATTGAATCCAAGCACCGCCGATGGGTTCCATCCCAGATTCATAGGTAGTATGCCGTTCTGGACCGCCACCGCTCGGTCTTAAGAGCTTGGAGGCAGTTAGAGCCAGAAGCGGAACTAAACCGCAAAT
The DNA here is from genome assembly GCA_015207585.1 of Pleurocapsales cyanobacterium LEGE 06147. Lineage (GTDB taxonomy): Bacteria > Cyanobacteriota > Cyanobacteriia > Cyanobacteriales > Xenococcaceae > LEGE-06147. The sequence continues at coordinate 83,608 of JADEWQ010000004.1, forward strand.
AAGTAGAAAGCCTAGAAAATATTCATAGCCACTGAGAACAAACAATTTCGTTTATTACCTCTTACTTTTAAGAACTGTGTACTTTTATCTTTACAATTATTTATTGTAAAGTATTTAACTCTCAACCAAGGTGGTACTGGCGGTATACTTCTTTGGCAGCCCGATGTAAGAGAGAATGGCGGTAGACTAACTCCTGCATATTTTCGGCATAACCACCACCAATAACGCTAGCTACTGGATAACCAGCCGCCAGAGAAGTGCTGAGGACAAGCATTTCACGCCGATAAATCCCCCGATCGCTCAGAGCCAATTTACCGAGGCGATCGCCCACATGAGCATCCACCCCAGCATCGTATAAAACTAAGTCTGGTTTGACCTCAGAAAGTAAGTCTGGTAGTTGTTTTGCCAATATTTGCAAATAACCATCATCATCTAAACCTACGGGTAAAGCAATATCTAAATCGCTTTGTTGTTTTTTGGCAGGAAAATTAGCCTCGCAATGCATGGAAAAGGTAAAGACTCTCTCGTCATCTCGGAAAATCCAGGCAGTACCATCTCCCTGATGCACGTCTAAATCGACAATTAAGATTTTTTTAACTATTTGCTGTTCGATTAAAACCCGAGCGGCGATCGCCAGATCGTTAAAAATACAAAATCCCGAACCGTAGTTAGGAAAGGCGTGATGAGTTCCTCCCGCCGTATTGCAGGCACAACCATATTTGAGGGCAAGTCGAGCAGTTAGAATCGTTCCTCCAACGGCAATACAGGTTCGTCGAGCCAGGAACGGATTCCAGGGTAATCCAATACGACGTTGGACTTTAGGTTCGAGCGTTCCCTCGCAGTAAGCTAGAACGTAATCAGGAGTATGAACTACTTCAATTAATTCTCTAGCTGGTAATTCGGGAGTAAATATTTGCTCTGGATTGGTTATTCTATCTTTAAGTAGTAGCTCGTATAATAACCCAAACTTAGGCATCGGAAAACGATGTCCTTCTGGTAGGGGAGCAACGTAATCGGGATGGTAGACAACAGGTAAGTCCATGCTCAACTGCACTTAACATTCATGAGCGTTAAATCAAGTTAATTGATTTTCTACACGAACCTCTGGCAAGGGAGGACGCAGACATAAATAAACCAAAGTACCAAATAAAGGAATGAAGCTAATTGTCCAAAAAACCCAATTTTGTTTCATTCCTCTTTTAGCTAAATCATCTTTAATTAAGGCAGGAAAAAATAAGCACAATATACCAAAATCAAGACTCATTACCTGAATAAAGCGACCGGTTTGCCACTTTTGAATAAAATCTGTCCAGTTGCCGTAAAGCAAACCAAAACCGAGTAGAACAATTGTTCCTACAGTTAAAGCAATACCTGTCACGGGGGAGTCTAGGATTTTCAGTAAAAGATTTTTCTCTCCTTGCCAATTGGGATTGGGTTGACGTAAAGCTAAGTAAGGTAGAAGAGCAAATGCTCCGACACCAAAGGAAGTAATGGCAAAAGGCCAAGCCCAGATTTTTTGTCCCTTACCGTCTATAAACAGAAAGCAAGCGTAAATCATAGGCAAAATACCCATCAGATTAAATAGGGAAATAATGAGGGGATTAATACCTTGCCAGTTACCCGTAGATAAATCGAGGATTAAATCAAAGGTATCCGGTTGGTTTGGAGGAGCGAAAAAAAAGGCGTAGCCAATAAAACTTAACCACACTAACCAAATGCTAATTGAACGCAACATTCCTTGCTAAATTAATTTGTTACTTAATATTTGTAATGATAACGACAAGCCAAAAAATCAATCTGAGTATTTCCCACTCGATAGACAAGCCGATGTTCTAAATCGATTCGTCGCGACCAGATATCTGCATCCAAATACTTTAATGGTTCTGGTTTACCAATCCCCTCGAAGGGATCTTTCATAACAGCAGTTACCAAATCCAAAATTTTCGATGCTTTCTGAAAATCTTGCTTGAACCACCAAGCCAAATCTTCTTTAAACCTAGAACTAAAACCAGGACTGCGATTAACTATAATTGGCTGAATTTCTTCGCTTTCAGCTTTCTTTTTCTTCTTCTTGCTCAAATCCCAACTCCTGCTGAAGTTCTGCGATAGTTTGAGGTTGAATCTTTTCCGTTTTCGACTCCTCTATTGCATCCAATAACCGACGTGCATTCGCAGGAGAGCGCAAAAGGTAAACTGTTTCCACCAAACTTACCAAATCTGACTCGGCAATCAAGGCTACATTTTCACCGTCACGACGGTTGATGATATACACCTGATGATTTTCTACTACCAGATCTAACAACTTGAAAAAGTCATTTCTCGCATTAGTTGGAGATGTAATTTTGTAAGAAAACATTATTTTATGTACGTATTTATGTACATTAATTATAAAACATTATTTTCCTTGGCAATTAGGACAAAAGTGGGCAGAACGTCCGCTTAACTTAATCTTTTCAATAGGAGTACCGCACGCGCGGCAGGGTTCTCCTTTTCTGCCATAAACCCAAGCCCCATCACTGTAGTTACCACTTACACCTAAAAGATTGAGAAAATTACTGAAAGTAGTACCGCCTCTATTTATAGCAGTTTGCAGTACGGCAATAATGGCTGCATGAAGACTTTCGATTTGTGCTTCAGTTAGACTAGTTGCGATCGCTTCAGGTTTAATCCCACTTTTAAATAAAGCTTCATCAGCATAGATGTTTCCTATTCCTGCCACCACGCCCTGATCTAACAGTAAAGTTTTAACGTTACGATTGCTATTGCTTAACTTTTGAGCGAAATAAGCTAAAGAAAATCCTTCAGATAGGGGTTCGGGACCTAATTGTTGCAAACCCGTAATAATCTTTTCCGTCGGTACTTGGGGCGGTACTAACCAGAATTTGCCGAAGGTGCGAATATCGACAAAACGTAATTCTTGATTATCTGGGAAAAAAAGTCTGATGCGAGTATGTTTTTGTAGCGGTTCGTCTTGTGACAACCATAATAGCTGTCCAGTCATGCGCAGATGTACGCCCAACCAACCTGCAGGTTGTGAAGACAGGTTTTGTAATTGAGCTAATAAATATTTACCACGTCTGTGCCAAGTGGCGATCGCTACTCCTTCTATTCCTTGCCCAAACTCAGATACAGAAACAGGATAGGCAAGTGTTCTAGGCAAGAGAACTTCCCAACCCTGAATTGGTTGCTTCAGGGTCAATTTATTGAGACCCCGACGTACTGTTTCTACTTCTGGCAATTCTGGCAAAGTTAGGATTATTCCTCGATTAATTCGACTAAATTGAATAATAAGTCATAATTTGAACTTTTTTTTGTTAGTCTTGCCAATTTAAGCTGACAAAATGAGCCGGACGACCCCACATATCAACGGTTTTTGTAATTTCTCGTACTTTAAGATTAAAGGGAATGGCAGTAGTAAGATATCGCTGCACGGACATGCCGAGATCTGGGGCAAAATAATTAGCAGTAGTGGTAGCCAACCCTAAACCTAGAAGTTGTCCGAGTGGTTCTCGCGGTCCTAATAAATAGGTTGTCAAGATCATGCCCGTAGTCAGCAACATAGCCACAGAAACGTTCGTACCGCAGCGAGGATGAAGAGCCAAATCCCATTCTCCTTTTTTGAGGCGAGTGAGGGCGAGGCGTACGGCTCGTTTGAGATTTAAAAGATTCATCTCACCATAGAGATAAAAGCCTTTATCGGTAGAAAGCCCACCAATGGCTTCATTGTCTTGCCAAGGTGAGTTCGTTTTCCCTTGATTATTATTCATCCGCTCGATCTCGCTTAATACCCAGACGGTGGCGTGTTCTAACGCATGTACCTGACGCAACATTAAAAGCTCTTTCAATCCAGGGATAAAACCTAACTGTTGCAGTAGTTCGCTATCTTGAGTTGGGCGGGGATAGAAGAAACCAAAATTCCAGAAATTGTCGCGGTCAACGTAAGCTGCATCGGTCATAGTTGTTGCTAATTATAATTTTAGTGTTCCAGCTCGCTGCGTAGAAACATTTGAGCTAACTAGATTTTCCCTTACTTTTATCAAATTAGTTGCTGAGTTATTTCTATTTTATGTAATCTGATTACCGAAAATTTGGGTTGCAAGCCTTGCCCTTCTAGGGCAACTTTGTGGCAAAATATCTTCAAGTTGGTCTACTCCATCCTGTGTTCGTGGGAAGCAGGTACCCAAAATAACCACGTAAAGCCGAGAGTAGCACTCCTAGGCGCGAACAACCTCTCTAAAAACGTATGGACTCCAACAGAGTACCGAAAACCAGAGAAAATCAAATAATTGTACCGCGATCGCCAATGTTGCGCAGTCAAGATACTGTCTCGGACCTTCTTCGAGTTGAACGCCATTATCAGCCTGCTAATCGGGAATCTGAGTGTTGCCTGCCCAATTACCTCCTCAGTATTCATCTCGGTCAACCGATTCAGTTAGAACGAACAATAGACGGGCAACGCAGCAGCGATCGCTTGGTTAAAGGCGACATTATGATTACGCCTCCCTATCTGCATCGCAAATTGTTTTGGGATACTGATGCGGAATTCTTATTACTTCGTCTTGAACCGAAGTTGTTTACTCATGCCGTTTACGAATTAGTCAATGCAGATTATATCCAAATTGTGCCGCAGCTTAAGATTTGTGACCCTCTAATTCAGCAAATTGGTTTGGCACTCAAAGCAGAACTAGAAATAGATGGGTTAAGCGATCGCCTTTATGGGGAGTCGATGGCAAATGCATTAGCCGTTCATCTCTTGCGGCACTACTCAACTCGAAAACAGGACATAAGGGTTTACTCCGGTCGTTTAGCCAATCATAAATTACAACAGGCGATCGACTATATTCAAGCTCATCTAACAGAAGATATATCTTTAAAAGCGATCGCCGCCGAACTCGGTATGAGTCAGTATCACTTTGCCCGACTGTTCAAACAGTCTACAGGTTACTCTCCTTATCAGTATGTAATTAAACTCCGGATCGAACGTGCTCGAGAATTAATGATGCAGGAGCGGCAGAACATTGCCAACATTGCCCTGCAGGTTGGTTTTGCCAGTCAAAGTCAGTTTAGCAGACACTTTAAGCGCTTTACCGGAGTTACACCCAGACAATTTCTCAAAAAGTAGCAAGAATCTTCTAAAGCCGCAAAAAACGACTATACAGCAGCAAGCAAACTCCGTATCATTAGTTCGAGCGATTGGCTTTGTTCGATTCTATCAATTATTGCATTCCTAACAGAAGGAGATCTTCTCAATGCTCACCGTATTCAAGGACAATCCAGTCCTGGCAAAACTAGATATTTTTGTTACTCAGCCCGACCAACAATGGTTATTGTTGGATAGTTTGATAGCTTACACTCACGACATCCTTAAACAGCAACCTGGATATCTTGCCCATGCAATTCATCGCAGCTTAGATGGACTGCGTGTCGTCAATTACGTGCAGTGGCAAAGTCAAGCCGATTATGAAGCTTATATCAATAACCGCGACATTGCTTTGGCGACTAAGATTACTGGCTTTTTTGCTCCAGATTCCCATCTTTACGACATTTTTATGAGTGAGCCAGCAGACAGCCAAATGCAAATTACAGCGAATATGCCGGAACTTGTCAACTTTGGTATGTTTAGATTGAAAGATCCTGTCAATCAGCTCCGTTTTTTAGAAGCAACCGCAGAAGCGATACGGCAGATCTCAGGGCAAGCTGGATTAATTACTACGCACTTTCATCGATCGCTAGACGGTGCCCGCGCGATTAATTATGGGTTGTGGAGTTCCCAAGAACTGTATGCCAAGATGAACGCAAATCCTCCGATGGCTGAACCTCTCATGGTGATGCGCTCACTCGCCAACAACGAGTTTCAAATGTCGCTTCACGAGGTTGTTTTCACTGAGTCAACTAATTCATAATACTAGTGAAGCACGATCTTCATGGGTTGACTGTTTAGGAGCATGGAACTGTGGTACAGATTGACCGGACTAATACTGCGATCGTTGGGCTAGACTTGTACGCGGTTGCCGAACGTCATCAACCAGCCTTAATTGAAGCAGTTGTCCGAGAACAAATTAAATCTTGGATTGACCATCCTTACTTTGTCTCAGCCAGCGTACATCGCAGTCTAGATGGCGTGAGAGTTTTTACGTATAGCCAATGGAATCCTAAATTCGATCGTCGCAGTTTGCCTCGCTCAAGCGTGTTTGATGAGTTCTTTCCGCCCGAGTCACTATTACTGGAAGTAACTGCTAGTAAATCGCGATCGGCAGAAGTTGAAATTGCCCAAGGCGATCTTTTGACCCATCTTGCTGAATTTCGCATGATGCCGGTTCATCAACCGGAGATGATTAGACGAACCTCTGCCGAATTAGAACGTGCCATGAGCAGCTCGCCAGGGTTACTCTCAGCTACTTTTCATCGAAGTTTAGATGGTACTCGAATGTTTAACTACGGTCAATGGGAGAGTAGGGAAGCATTTGAAGCAATTCTCAAACAACCTGGTTTCAACTCAGAACAGCCGTATTGGGAAGGTTTAGCCCGAAATGAATTTCATCTGTACAATGTCGTACACGTTCAAACTAACGAAAATCCTTAATTAGTCTAATGTAAATGATTTCTTCTTTAAGACCTATAAAAGTTTTTTTATTTTGAATCTTAATTTAGTTATGTTGTTTGAGCAGCAGCTAAATTTTCCCAATTTTGATAAAGTTCTTGGGCATAGTACATAATATCTTCGCTTTTAAGTCGAATTTTTGCTTTTGCTCTGGGATATAAACTTTCTAGACAACTAGTATCTTGTTCTACTACTACTGCTGCTATTTGTAACAAAGATTCTTGGAGCATTTCTTTGAGTTCTGGTTTAGAAAACTTGGCATACATTAAAATAAAAGTTTTAGTAGAATTTTCCGTTTCTGGATAAAGAATATGTCCTTGATAAGTCTTTATGTCGGCAGTGTTTAAACGGAAGAACTGTGATGAGGGGAAAATATATTCCAAAAAGTTGTTCATTATTTTGGGAAACGCTCCCAGAGTTGGATTAGCTGCTATTTCTTCTGGGGTATAGTCCGCTAATTCAGCCGTTTGAGCAACAAGAGCGTAAATGCCATCTTTTTCGATAAATTCTGCACGACAAGATTTGACTTGGAACATCTCGCGATGAGTACCATTTTGATGATTGTGGTCGTAATTTATCAACAGACTGGTTAGAAAATTACTTTTAATCCTTTTTTCGGCAGTAACTCCTATAAAATCGTACTCTTCGGCAATTTTCTCATGTAATTGCGGTATGGGCAGCCGAGGCTCAAAGCCACCATAAGTCCAAATTAAATCGCCAACAATAGTTAAGTCCAAAGTTTCAGCTATAGGAGCATTACTTTTACTTCCGTCTTGATACAAGTATCCTTGCCCATCGAATTCTAGTGTATGAAAAGGACAGGTAATAGTGTTTCGCTCTTGGCAAACCCAACCGTTAGAAAGAGGTGCTTGTAAATGAGGACAGACATTATTGAGAGCAGAAACCTGACCTGTCTTATTTTGCCAAAGTACATAATCTTGACCGTTGAGAGTCACTTTGAAAGGCTGATTTATTCCCAACATAGATTTGTGGGCAATCAACCAAGGTGCGCCTGGTAAAATTGCTTGCATTATTTTCTTTTAAATGATTAAAACAAAGACTATCTCTCACGCTAGAGCGAGACGTGATAAAATCATGACAGATTATTCATGTTCTAAATATGACAGATTATTCGCTTTTTTTAAATGAATATTTGTTAAGTAGAGAGTCCGTCTAAGATTTTATGAATGATTCTTACTTAGAGGCTAGTTCGCTTCGTCGCTTACCTAAACAAGCTAGAAGTAAACAAAAAGTCAATAGGATTCTTGATGCTGCTGCCGAAATATTTTTAGAAGTAGGATATAGTGAAGCGACAACGCATATGATCGCTGCACGTGCCAATACGGCTATAGGTTCGCTGTATCAATTTTTTGCCGATAAACAGGCTATTTTTCAAGCACTAGAATTACGACATATCGAGCGAGGACGAAGTTTGGGAGAAAATATATTTTCGCTAGAGAAAGCAAAACTACCATTAGAGGAATTTGTAGAACAGATGGTGGAACAGTGTGTTCAGTTTTTTGAGCTTCCCGCTTCTAGAGCTATCTTTATGCAGTATTTTACTAATGCCAGTTTGTTTCTACATATTGACGATAGTTTTACCCAAGAATTTGTCAAACTGTTGTCGGGTATATTATTACAGATGAATCCTGCTTTGAGTTCTCAAAGGTGCTATTTGTTTGCTGATGTATGTATGCAATGTTTTAATACTATGATGCTCAAGGCAATCCAAAGCGATGCTTCTTATCGCCAAAGCCTCTTAAAACAAACTAAAGAATTGTTAATCGCTTATCTTTATCCTCACATAAAAGCTTCTCAAAGAAGATAATACTTTGCGTCTATTGATAGCAGAGTATAGAAGACGTTAATAATTATTTATCCGAGCAAGCTTTAATCCAAGAAAATTTAAATTCAGTTTTCTAAAGTTATTGTATAAAAATAAGCTATTAGCTAAGAGCTAACGACTAATTTATAAAATTTTTCTACCAACTAGTATTTCTCTTACTTCTAACATTGCCGAATAAGTGGGTAAAATATGTAAGGTTTCTTCAGTAGGAGTATACTGTAAAGCAGTAGTAATAGCTTCTTGTAAATTTTCTTTGATAATTAATTTAAAATTACTAGCAATTCCATTAATTTCTGCATGGCTGTATTGCAAGCGGAGTGCCATATCATAAACGCGATCGCCACTGACAATTAATATTCCGCCGGAGTTAATTAATTTTTCTGTATCTACATCCCAAATCCAGGAAACATCAGTGCCATCGGGAATGCGATCGTTTAGTACGAGGAGAGTAACAGAAGCTTTGCCTATTTTTTGAATGTCGCTAACCGTTCTGATCGTTTCGTTCATGCCTACAGGATTTTTAGATAATAAAATCCGCACGTGCTTACCTTTAATAGTTAATTCTTCCGCTCGACCAAAAGCAGCTTTAAAATTTTTAATAGTTAAGAAAATATGATCGAGATCGACCCCAATTTCTCTGGCTAATAATCCTGCGGCTAAAGTGTTGTATTTGTTGTAAACTCCAATCAAAATTTGCGGCCATTGTCGGCTGTCTACCCCAGTTTTACTTTTGTGAAAACCACAACTAGGACAGTGATAATCGCCGAGATGGGAAAGATATACTCCTTGATAATCTAAAAGATGACCGCAACTCGGACAATAAATAGAATCAACTGCATGGGGAATTTCATCGAGATATAATTCGGGTTCGTTGAGTCCAAAAAAGAGAACTTTTTGAGACAATTGCTGTCCTAAATAAGATAGAGTCGGGTCATCGGTATTAAGCAATATTACTGTATCCTGGGGAAGAGAATTAATTGCTTTTTGCCAGCGTTGAGCGATTGTATCTACTTCGCCGTAACGATCCAACTGATCGCGAAATAAATTTAAACCGACGATATATTTAGGCTGGCAATCTTTTAAGACTAAAGGCAAGACGTTCTCATCTACTTCGAGAATGGCATAATCTGCAGTCAATTTACCGATTAAATTAGTATTCGTCAGCAGTGCGGTAATCAAACCATTAATTAAATTAGCACCGCTAGAATTATGAACGACTCGATAACCTCGCTCTTCTAAAATTGTCCGCAAAAGTAGGGATGTGGTAGTTTTGCCGTTAGTACCGACAATCAGAATAACTCCCTTATCCACCTGTTCAAATAAGGAAGGTAACAGACGGGGATGCAATCGACGGGAAATTTCTCCAGGTAAAACCGATGCAGCACCTAAACGAAGCGATCGCACTATAGTAGTAATAGCTTTGGCGACACCTACAGCCAAACCCAAACGGATTCGATCTACCAATTGCATCTTGATTTGCCCTCGTTAATTTCCTTGTTTATTTTGCCCTCTTTAATCGACTGTCGCCAGAATTATTTGTTAACAAAATTTTAAACTTTGTAGGGACGTAGCATGCTACGTCCCTACTTGAACTGGCAATTTCTCCTTCTTCAACAATGGCTGATTCGGAAAAGATTATTGGCGATCGCCATCCGCAATATCCTTATTGATATAAATTCTCAAAAATCTTATAATCAGAAAAATTTCAATGGAACTTGACTTCTTGCGGTCTTTTGGCGCAAGCTTAGAGTCTTTACCGCCACAATTGCAGCAACTGATCGATCGTGACTCTAAACAGCGTTTTCATCAATCCCTCGGTGCTACACCTTATTCAATGCAAATGGTGCTACAGCAGATCTTGAATTGTCCCTATTGCGGATTGACCAAACGCATGTACCTCGAAAGTAAAACGCTGGAACTGGTAGTCTTGCAGTTTGCTCAGTGGACAGAAGACCACAAGAAACTGGCTCATTCAAAATCCCTTCCATTTCGTGACGTTGAACAAATTTATCAGGCAAGGGATATTCTGAATCGGGACTTAATTAATCCACCGTCGCTGATGGAGCTAGCTCGGCAGACAGGACTCAATGACTACAAGCTGAAGCTAGGGTTTCGACAAGTCTTTAGAACAACTGTGTTTGGCTATGTACAAAGTTGTCGGCTGGAACTCGCAAAACAACTTTTGAGCGATCGAAACTTAAGCATCGCAGCAATTGCCTACAGGGTTGGTTACGCTAGCCAGAGCCGCTTCTGTTATTTATTCAAGCGGCAATTTGGCATGACTCCCAAGGCTTACCGGGCAAGCCTACATCTGTAAGAAGGAAGACAGTATGATGAAGACATTGAACTATGGGAGTCTGTATCAGATATGATTCAAGCCATTCGCCAAAGAGTGAGGATTCAAGCTGGGGGACGGATTGAAGTTGTAGCTCCAGAACTCCATGAAGGAATGGAGGCTGAGGTGATCGTTCTGCTACCGGAAACGCCACACCAAGACACTCAGTCGAGTCAGGCGGCGATTGCCCAGGCTCAAGCTCTGATCAGACAGCATGTTCCGGCGGGGGTGTCTCTGTCTGAAGAACTCATTGCAGAGCGGCGCGCTGAAAGTGAGCGAGAATAAGGCAATCTTGGATGCCTCTGCGCTACTGGTGCTGCTTAACCAGGAACCGGGATGGGAAAAGGTGGCAGCTGCCTTTCCTGATGTCTGCATTAGTGCAGTTAATTTAAAAATATTGAACCACTAAGCCAGTGCACGGGCCGGAACCTGTGTCCGGCACAAAGGCTGCACTGGAACTAAGACACTAAGAAAAAAAGGCTTTTTACTTAAACCTGCATCTGTAAGCGAACAAAGATCCAGATCCAGACAAAAAAAATCCGTTTCCAGCAAAACGCGATCGCCCAAATCTTGTATTCTTCACTTTATCTGAGAAAGTTTTTCAATTAATTAATGGGCTATAGCATCATGCCAGCCCGATTAATGACTTTGGTGTGTGGAGAAATGTACAAGCAACAGCAACAATTAATTTGGGTGATGAGCGTTCTCTCAATACTTTTTACCTCAAATGCCTGGGCAGAGGTTAAGCAGGGGAATGGAGAACAAAGAATCAAGGAAGCAGGAGAAGTATTTTCTGCCTCATCCTCCCCCAACTCAGTGCTAGAACAGCCAGCTACAACTGTAGATGAGTGGAATTCACAGATTAGAGAACAAAGAATTGCCCAATCCTTGACTCAAATTACTGGTGTACAAGTCAATGCAACTGAAGCAGGACTAGAGATAATCCTTGCAACGAGCAGAGAATGAGAAGCACCTTCCACTTCAGTGGTTGGCAATGCCCTAATTGCCGAAATTCCCAATGCGGTACTGGCATTGCCGGAAGAGGAAGGGTTCGAGCAGTTCGAGCCAGCGGAAGGGATTGCTTATGTCGGCGTTACTGGCTTACCCGATAATCGGGTGCAGGTGTCGATTACGGGAACCGATGCTCTGCCCGAAGTGCAGGTGAGGACGGAAGCGGGCAATCTGGTGTTGAGTGTGGTGCCGGGAATTGCCCGAGGAGATGATGCCGATGAAACTATTGAAGATGAAACCATTGACATTGTGGTGACTGGCGAGCAAGAAACTGGGTATCGGGTTCCCAATACCTCCGTCGGTACTCGCACCGATACTCCCATCCTGGATATTCCCGCTTCCGTGCAAGTGGTGCCTCGACAGGTTATTGAAGACCAGGGTGCTACGGATCTAAGCGAGGTTTTAAGGAATGTAAGCGGTGTTGTCACAGGCAGAAGCCCGCGTAATATCTTTTCAGGTTTTACCATTCGAGGTTTTGATAGTGGTAACACCTTTCTTAGAAATGGGATTGCTGACAACAATGCGGGACAATTGGGGGTTGATTTATTCAATATCGAGCGGGTTGAGGTGATCAGAAGACCTGCTTCAGTACTTTACGGACAACTCGCTCCAGGTGGAGCAATCAACTTGGTCACTAAAAGACCGCTTCCTTTCCCTTTCTACGCTGTGGAGGGTGCGTATAGCAGTTTCAACACCTACCAGGGGGCTTTGGATTTCTCAGGTCCCTTCAATGAAAGTGGTTCATTACTTTACCGTTTGAATGCCTCAGCCAGCGGTTCCGATACCTTCGTTGATGAAATTGACATAGACCGCTATCTGATTGCTCCTGTTCTCACCTGGCAGATTAGCGAAGATACTAGCCTGACTTTAGAAGCGGAATATTTAGATGCTCAGTATCCTAATGACCGAGGTCGGCCAGCCGAGGGCACTGTCTTACCCAATCCCAATGGAGATATTCCCAGAGATCGCTTTTTAGGAGAGCCTTCATTCGATCGCAACAATCGCCGGACTTTACGAGTTGGCTACGATTTGGAACATCGCTTTAGCGAAGATTGGCAGTTGCGAAATGTTTTTCGATTCTTCTGGACTGAAAGCAATCAAGATGATGCCTCTGGATTGGCTCTCCTAGATGATTTCCGTACACTGCAACGAGATGTAGTTATTCTGACAAGACCTGGATTTCAGAACGATTATGAAGTGACCGCAGAAGTGACGGGCAACTTTAACACCGGCAGTATCGCCCATCAGTTACTCATAGGAGCTGATTTTGCGAGTGACTTCTCAAGTACGAAACTTCAATTTCGGGAAATTGGAAATATTGATATCTTCGACCCGGTCTATAACCAGCCTTTAGGAGCAGTAACTTCCACCATTGAGGATAAGTTTGAGACAGAGTCATTCGGTGTTTATCTGCAAGATCAAATCAGCTTCTCAGACAACCTCATCTTAGTACTAGGCGGACGTTTCGATCTTGTTAGCGAAACCTTTGAAGACCTGATAGCAGATACCACCGATTTCCAGCAAAATGAAGCTTTTAGTCCAGCAGTGGGTCTAGTCTATCAGCCCACTAACAACCTCTCCCTCTACGGCCGCTTTAGTCGCTCCTTTCAACAAGTGACTGGGACTGGATTCGACAATCAACTATTTGAACCGCAGCGAGGTACCCTTTACGAAGTAGGGCTCAAGAGCGAGTTTTTAGACGGCAGGCTCTTTGGTAACCTCGCCTTGTACAACATTACCCAGTCTAATGTCCTGACACCCGATCCAAGAGATCCTGACTTTAGCATTCAAACCGGCAAACAACGCAGTCGCGGCGTTGAGTTAGATCTTGCTGGAGAAATCTTGCCCGGGTGGAATATCATTGCGTCCTATGCTTATACCGATGCGCGGGTCACAGAGGATAACGAAATTCCAGAGGGCAACTGACTCAATAATGTCCCGAAAAATACTTTTAGTTTGTGGAACAAGTATGAAATCCAAAGTGGCAACTTGCAAGGATTAGGCTTTGGCTTGGGGTTGTTTTATGTGGGGGAAAGACAAGGAGATTTGGATAACACGTTTCAGTTGCCCAGTTACTTGCGCACCGATGCAGCTCTCTACTACCAGAGAGGCAACTTTCAAGCCCAACTTAACTTCAAGAATCTATTTAACGTTGATTATTTTGAAACTGCTCAAAATCGGCTGCGTGTCTTTCCCGGTGCTCCCTTTGAGGTGCTAGCAACTGTGCGCTGGGAATTTTAATGAGGGAGATTTATGGGAGGTTTAAATTCATTAGTTAGGGAGCTTGGGAAAAGCTTGTTGTACTTCCAACGACTATTCGGAGCAATTAAAACTAGCCAACAAAGGAGTTTTTCCCGTCGGAGATTCCTGCTGGGACTCTTGACCGGGCTTCTCATCTCAGCTTGCCGCCGTCAATCTGGGTTATATCTGCTCGCGAGCTTGACAGGAGTGTTCCTAGTAGCTTGCCAGCAGGGCAATCTCCCTCAAAATTCTGGTTTTCAGTCCCAGGAGCCGTCTTCAAACAACTGTCGGCTCGTTAAACACGATGCGGGGGAAACAACCGTCTGCGATCGTCCTCAGAAAGTAGCTGCTCTCAGTCCACGAGCACTAGATGTCATGCTCTCCTTGGGGATACAACCAGCGGGCTATGCAGAGGATACCTTGTTCAATTTTCGTCAGTTTGATAATCCTAGCGAGCAAATTCCTTATCTGGGTGAGCGAATAACAACGCAGCCGATTAATTTGGGCGATCGCGATAACCCCTCCCTGGAAACACTTGTTTTGCTCAGACCCGATTTAATTGTGGCCGTAGAGAATGGACACGCTCTGTATGAGCAATTATCAAAAATTGCTCCCACTCTAGTGCTGGAAAACGGAGTCGGCAAGGAATTTTGGCAGCGTCACCTTCAGGTTGTTGCTCAAGCTTTTGACCGCGAAGAACAAGCCAAGCAGGTTATAGCTAAACACCAGCAACAACTTGCTAAGGCTAGGGATCGGCTCGCACCCGTCGTGGCTACCTATCCCCGCGTATTGCCCATTGCTCTCACCCCTCAAATCGAACCTATTTCTGTTTATTCTTATAACAGCGATGCGGCTGAGTTACTAGAGGCGATCGGCTTTCAACTGGTACTTCTGGAGCAATACCCGCATAGAGAGCAACATCAGGGGATCAGCCCCAAAATCTCAGTGGAAGCCTTGTCACAGCTTGATGCTGACATCATCATTGTTTTAGCTTGGGATCACAATAACAACCTTGACCATCCTCAAGAAGCCGTCAAGCAACGATGGGAACAGCACCCTATCTTGCAGAATTTACCTGCTTCTCGCGAGGGGCGCGTGTATTTTGTTAACAGTGACCTTTGGGGTAGCAATATTGGCGGACCAATCACAGATGAACTCATTCTGGAAAGGCTTCCCAGGCTTCTGCTTCCTGCTGTAGAGGGGGCAACAAAATCTCAGTAAATTTAAAGATTTTATGCTTATGTACTTAATCGAAGGAGTAACCGATGAATGCCACTCATCTCCAAACAGACTGTCGCTTTTGTTCTCAAGTTTCTAAAGCCAATGGCGAAGATCCCATCGGCTCAGCCTGGCCTTACCAACAATGGCTGCTCGTAGAAATTCCTCAACCCTGGCCCTCTGGATTTTGGCAACAAAACCCCCAGTTGCAGCCCATTGCCCAAACAGCTCAAACTATTGAGGAGCAACAGGGTCACTGGCCCAGGCTATTAGCAATTGCTCCCGATCAACAATACTCCCAGCCCAACTTCATCCGCATCCTCTACTTGCAGCGTCCACAAGCCTTTGAACGACACGAATTTCTGGTGCCCCAAGCTGAGATGAGTGACGTGGCGATCGCCCTTCTTACGCAATCCGAGCACCTTTCTCAATTTGAACCCTATCGCCAAGACACCCAACACATCCGCGACCTCGTAATCTCACAGCATGACTTGCTACTTCTGGCGTTTGAGTGGGTTGAGCACCAACCCAGGTCAATGCTGCATAAACTTCAGCCAGTACCCCTACTGATGTACACGCTGCAAAATTGCCTTGGCGGGCAGCTTCTACAATTGGACGGGCCTCGGCATGACGTGAATCTCCACTTAATAATGCACCAATGAAAAGTCCTGCATCCAAAAACACCCAATCTGACGATCTCATGCGTAAATTTCATCCTTCCAACCTTCTGGCACATATCCTTCTAGGATGGGAAGTGGCTGCAACTTGGGCTTGGGCTGGACAGTCATTGCTTCACCATCAGGAAAAGGTTCTAGACTCTCAAACCAAGTTTCCAGATCGGCGATCGCCTCAAAATCCAGCAATGCCTCACCGAGGGTTTCAAGCTGTTCCAGGGAGAGGGTATTGATACGCAATTTCGTCTCTTCTGGCAACGCTCCTAACCGACGGGTGAGTTGGCGCAAGATCAGCGATCGCTCTCCTTCCTGTCGCCCCTTTTCCAAAATGTCCTGATAAATCACCGATTCTTGCATCATGTCCTCCCGAAACACTTACCGAATCAAATCCTTCTCAAATTTTAACCCGCACAGAATCTGGGTGTACCCAGACACCTCCTGACGCTATCCTTCATCCAGTTGCTTAACCCGCTGTGCCACCAGTTGTAACAATGCTTCTGCTTGGGTTGTTGCTGCCAATGGGGCTAACGGTAACAGAGATGGACGGTTGCCATTTCTGCAGATTAGATGAAGCCAGCTTCTTTGCATCTTTCTGTGCCTGCTTGGTAAAAACAACTTTCCAACTCACCAAGTCAGTTCCTCATCACACTCTTCTAATGGCGTATTTAACCCTTCCTGAATGGATTCTCGCCTGCCTGGAATCGCCAGAAGATAAAGCGTTTCCTGAATCGCTCGCCAATCCTCCTCAGACACTAAAACTGCATTAGATTGTTCTCCTTGAATCAGGATAGGCTGATGCGTTATGGCAGCCTCTTCTATCAGTCGATAGAGTTTGGCGATCGCTTGAGTAATCGGAACAACATTCATATCACTTGTAGGGTTAATAACAACGACTTTATGCGCACTTTCATCATCATCTGGTTCGGTCAATTAGTCTCTACCATCGGCAGCGAAATGACCGGATTTGCTCTTATCCTGTGGGCTTGGGAACAGACTGGATCGGCCACGGCTTTGGCACTGGTGGGTTTCTTCTCCCAGCTTCCCCGCATTCCGATCGCCCTGGTTGCCGGTTTAATTGTCGATCGCCTCAATCGTAAACATCTAATGATTCTGGGATGCGTTGGCTGGTATTCTCTATCCTCTGATTGGACTGGTTGGGATTTCTTTTATCGACCTAGCTACCTTTACTGTGGCGATCGCCGCTTACCCGCTACATTCCTCAACCGCCACCACAAACCGAAACCGAACTGGAAACCCTACTTTCCAAACTTACCTTGGGCTTTCGGGAAGTATGGCGACAGCCCAGCCTGCGATCGCTCTTGCTGATTACTACTGGATTTTGGTTCTTCCACGATCTAGGCGGAGCCGTCTATGACCCCATGATTCTCGCTCGCACCAACGGAAATGCCCAGGTTTTAGCCAGTACTTCATCGGCAGCGGGCATTGGCGGCGTGACTGGCGCAGTTCTCCTAAGTCTATAGGGTGGTCCCAAGCGACGGATTCAGGGAATGTTGCTGGGATTTATGGGTGCAGGGTTGAGTAAAACCGTGTTTGGACTGGGGCGATCGCCCCTCATTTGGCTCCCAGCACAATTTTGTTCATCCTTGAACTTCCCGCTGCTGGGCAGTTCCGAAACCGCCATCTGGATGACCCAGATTGCCCCTGCCATTCAGGGACGAGTGTTTGCAGCAAATTCGTTGGTGTTACAACTTGTGAGTGCGATCGCCCTTGAGATTGAAAACCTACTCTAGCTAATAAGCCTGCTTTAATTCTGCCGTCAGGATTAGCCATACTTACCTCTACCGCTACCTGACGCGAATTAGGGTCAGCACTTGGTGCGATTCTACTTACCTGTCCGCTAAAAGTTTCATTAGCAAAGGCATCTAGCCTCACCTCTACTTTTTGTCCGATAAAAATATTACCTAAATCTAGTTCAGAGAGAGGAACGACAATTTTAATTCGACTAAAATCTCCTATGGTCAATATATCGCCACCAGGTTGCATGAGATTTCCCGGTTCGTTGATCCTAGCTATAACTACGCCGCTAAGAGGAGAAACTACTTGACTATATGCTTGTCGTTGTTTCTCTTGGTCGATAACTGCTTGTTGAGCAGCAATTCTCCCCGAAGCGGCAGCAACTGCTTGTTCTTCATTGCGGATTTGTTCTCTAGCAGCCAGTACGGCTTGTCGGGCAACTTTAGCAGTGGTTTGAAAAGTTTCTGCTTGTTGCTGGGGAATTGCTCCTGTTTCTGCTAATTTAGCTCCGTGAGCGGGAAGCCTCACGCTTATCCGCTAGGAAAGCGTTGAGAGGGGTTCGCTCCGCGTCGAGAGCGAACTTCTCACTAAGTGCCCAACATCTGTGATAATAGAGCAAATAAGTTTTCACTCTAAATGTTAAAGGTCGTCAAGATAAGACTATATCCAGATACCCCCCAGAA
>JADEWQ010000170.1 GCA_015207585.1 Pleurocapsales cyanobacterium LEGE 06147
GGTCGAGATTTACCATACGTTACCTCTAATACTTGAGCCACCGTGGCGATCGCTAGTTATCATGAAATTCTTAAAGATGCCCAAACTATTGCTCTGCCCAAATTATAAGTTATTGGAGATGTCTTATAGTAGTAAATTTTACAAATTTGATTGAATGCGATCTCGATTTCAAGCAGTGATTGAACTTTCGATTGCTTAATAACAGTTTTTGTTAATTAGAACACAATCGAGCCAAGAGGGATTAGTTTAAATTAAATGAAGAGAAAGTGCAATAATTTGGTTTTTTCGTTGGTTTGGCTAATAACATTGCTTTTCATTGCCGCAATTCGACCTGCTATGGCAGGGACCGATCGCAAGTCAAAACCTATTACAATAAATCAGCAATTAACTGAGGGACAAAAAAAATCCTACTCTACTTCTGCTCGAGATTTATTAGCTCAAGCAACGGAAGCCATACCAGTTCCGGTGACAGGAATTAAACTCAATCGAACTGAAAATAGATTAGAACTAATTTTAGAGACTTCAACACAACAGAGATTGCAACCATTAATTCTGCCTGAAGGGAAAAATTTGATTATCGATCTTTTGGATGCCACTTTAGCTTTGCCGGAAGAAGAATTTCAAGCGACTAATCCCGCAGAGGGAATTGCTGAAGTTACAGTAAAACCATTGGACGCAACTAGCATTCGAGTGACGATTACGGGAGAAGAAACTGTACCAACGGCAGCAGTCATTCCTTCACAAGAAAATCTGGTTTTGAGAATAACGCCAGAAAAGACAGCACAAACAGAAGCAGAAGAAGACAATTACTTTGTTCCCGATGGCACCACAGCTACTAGAACCGATACTCCATTACGAGATATTCCTCAATCGATTCAAATTGTTCCCCAACAGGTTATAGAAGATCAACAAGCTATCCAACTTGAAGATGTAATACGCAATGTAAGTGGGGTTAGTACGGGAGATAGTTTTGGCGGTACTACAGAAAGATTTGTAATTCGAGGTTTTGCGCAAGATACTACTTTAATCAATGGATTTCGCCAGGGTGCTTTCGGGCAGGGATTTCCCAGTTTAGAAACCCTTGAGCGGGTTGAAGTTCTCAAAGGACCAGCTTCGATTTTATATGGAAATCTCGAACCTGGAGGTGTGATTAATCTAGTTACTAAAAAGCCTTTAGCAGAACCATTTGCGGAAACGGCAGTTAAATTAGGAAATTTTGGTTTCTTTCAAGCCGGGTTTGATTTTTCTGGACCAATTAATTCAAAAGAAACTTTACTTTATCGTTTGAATACGATCTTTGAAGTTAGTGATGGTTGGTGAGACTTTGACCAAGATACCACTCGTGTATCTCTTGCGCCGACAATTAGCTGGCAAATTGGGGAAAATACGGATTTACTGGTAGATTTTAGCTATATCAATGAAGATAGACCGTTCGATCGCGGTCTTGTTGCTATTGGCGACGAAGTAGCAGATATTCCTTTCGATCGCGTTTTTCAACAGCCTGATGATAAATTTGAACTAGAACAAGTTACTGCTAGCTATCAGTTAGAACACCGTTTTAATGAACAATGGAAACTGCGTAATAGTTTTCGTTTGGTTTCATCCGATACCTCTGATTTTCGCTTAGATTCTCTTTTTATAGACGATTCGGGCATTTTAGAAAGGGCATTTTGGCTTAATGACGATTTGAAGGAAAACTACAGTTTCCAAACCAATGTAGTCGGGGAATTTGCGACAGGAGACATCGAACACCAGCTTGTCTTTGGGGTCGATCTAGACCGCGCCACTACTGTAGGTAGACAAGGAAGATTACCGGACGATCCCGTGTTTTTGATTGATATTTTTACTGAAGAAGCCGATCCTGTTCCTGAGAGCGAACCTGCCGATTTAACTGCATTTGCTAGGGATGAAAATACACGCTCAGATTTAATCGGTATTTATCTACAAGATCTGCTGGCTATTTCTGATAATTTTAAATTATTGGTAGGAGGACGTTTCGATATCTTCGCTCAAAGAAGTATAGATTTTACTTCAGATCCAAGTAGCACTTTCGAGCGAAATCAAGAAAAATTTAGTCCTCGCGTTGGTCTTGTCTATCAACCGCTCGAACCCATTTCTTTATACGCAAGCTTCAGTCAGTCTTTTAACCCCGATCCCTTTAGTTCAATTGCTGCTGATGGTTCTCCCCTCGAACCTTCTACTGGTACTCAATATGAAATTGGAGTTAAAGGAGAATTATTGGAGGGAAGGTTATTCGCTACCCTAGCAGCCTACCAAATTAATAAGGATAATATTGCCACAACCGATCCGAATAATCCCGATTTTAGTATCGCCGTGGGAGAAGTACGGAGTCGGGGAATTGAGTTAGATGTTGTCGGAGAAATCTTGCCTGGGTGGAATCTAATTGCCTCCTATGCTTATACCGATGCGGAAATCATCGAAGATAACTTTTTTGAGGTTGGTAACAGACCAGAAAACGTTCCTGAAAATAGTGCTAGTTTATGGACAACCTATCAAATTCAGCAAGGAGGTTTGCAGGGACTAGGATTTGGTGGGGGAGTCTTTTTTGTTGGCGATCGCCAGGGAGACATAGATAATACTTTTACCTTACCCAGTTATGTTCGTACTGATGCGGTCGTATTTTATCGTCGAAACAATTGGCAAGCAAGTGTGAATTTTCAAAACCTATTTGATATCGATTACATCAGATCCAGTGAAGGATTTAGAGAAGGAATTAGACCAGGAGATCCTTTTACAGTAATTGGTTCAATTTCAGTAAACTTTTAGTGAGACCAATACAAAAGTCAAAAGTCAGAGACGCGACGGGGCTTCGGGTCGCCAAGTTCCGACTTCGACCCTCACAAGGTGCAGTAGGTCTCCTCCGCATACAGCCCCTTATATATCGCGTCTGTACAAAAGTATAGGTTTTGATTTTTCGTTTATAGCGGTAGTCAAAAAGATTAGGACACATTGAATAGCCAAAATCATTGCAGTTTAAGAATTATACTTCTGACTTTTGTACGGACGTAGCATGCTACGTCCCTACTGACTCCTGCTATATTTTTGCAAGGGGTCTAATCTCAACAAAAACTGACAAAGAAAATGTTGAAAGGAGTTTTTTTTTTGCGGGAACTAGGTCGGGGATTACCATCCCTGGCAATTGGTTTTTGCTTAGGATTGTTAATATTATTAGGCTGTTTCATTTTAAGCTTGAGTTTAGGGGCAGCAGATGTTTCATTGAACCAGGTTTTTTTGGCAATTTTTGCTTTTGATGGTTCAACAGAACATTTAATTGTTACTACCATGAGATTACCGCGATCGCTAATTGCCATTTTAGTCGGTGCGTCTTTGGGAGTTACCGGAGCAATTATGCAAGGCTTAACTCGCAATAATCTCGCCGATCCAGGAATTTTGGCTTTAGATTCAGGGGCGGTTCTGGCAGTAGTATCAATTGCTTTTTTATTCAGAATTTCTCCTGAAGATATTAGTATCGGTTTTGCTTTTTTAGGTGCAGCTTTGAGCGTCGCGATCGTGTATTTACTAGCTTCTTTAGGAAGAGGAGGATTAAACTCTCTCAATTTAATTATTGCTGGGGCAGTTTTGAGTGCTTTATTTTCTTCTCTTACTACGGCTATTCTGATTCTCGATCGCAGTACTTTAGAAGAAATCCGTTTTTGGTTAGCTGGTTCGGTAGCTGGGAGGGATCTTAACTTCGTTTTACCAGTATTGCCATTTATTGTAGTAGGATTGCTAATTTCTTTTGTTTTGGGCAAACAGATTGGGGTAATTAATCTAGGAGAAGATATTGCGAAAGGTTGGGACAAAGGACATTATTGGTAAAACTTACTGCTGCTGTTTGTACTGTTTTGTTAGCAGGTAGTTCGGTAGCGATCGCCGGCTCGATTGGCTTTGTCGGTTTGATCGTACCCCATGCAGTCCGTTCGGCGGTCGGAGTTGATTATCGGTGGATTTTTCCCTATGCTGCGGTATTTGGGGCGATTTTACTCCTGATTGCCGATTTGTTGGCAAGGCTAGCCCTCGCACCTCAAGAATTACCTGTAGGGGTAATGACAGCAATTGTTGGAGGACTATTTTTTATCTACATAGCGCGGAGTCAAAATAAAATAATGTCCAGTCCAAGCATAACTATTGGATTCTTCTGCTAATTGGTATGAATAATAAAGACTGGCTGATTATTCGCTCGCGAACTTTACCTGTATCTTGTCGCATCTACAAACCCGTACTGATGACAGTGTTTTGGTTGGGAGCGATCGCCGTAGCAGCAATGGTAATAAATCTCTCGATTGGGGATTATCCCATCTCTTTTTTAGATGTCATAAAAACTTTGTTGGGTTTAAATCAAGATAATTTAGATTACCACTTCGCGATCGAACAACTACGTTTACCTCGTACCTTAGTAGCCTTAATGGTAGGGGTAGCCCTAGGAATTGCTGGAGCAATTCTTCAGGGATTGACACGCAATCCTTTAGCAGATCCTGGAATTATCGGAATTAATGCCGGTGCTAGTTTAGCTGCGGTGACAATGATCGTGCTGCTTCCATCGGTAAGCAGTGTTTTTCTCCCCCTGGCGGCTTTTGTTGGTGCTTTAACTGTCACTATCTTAATCTATTTCTTAGCGTGGAATCGTGGTAGTTCGCCTAATCGGTTTATTTTGGTGGGGGTAGGAATGGCTGCGATCGCTACAGCCCTAACTACTTTCATGATTACCTTTGGCGACATTAGCAACGTCAGTCAAGCTTTGGTTTGGCTAGCAGGAAGCGTCTACGGACGCACGTGGGCGCAAGTCTGGTCATTGTTACCCTGGGTAATCTTATTTGTTCCTCTGGCTTTGATTTTAACTAAACATCTCAATCGGTTGGAATTTAGGAGACGATCTAGCTAGAGGTTTGGGTACCACATGATTGCCGAAACCGATCGAAGGGGCAATAAGGAAGAGACTTTTTATAATTTTGCCGGACGCGTGTTTAATGGGGGAGATAGTAATTTATATCGCTATGTCTTTAACGCTCCTACTAACTATAACGATCCTACAGGAAAGTTGGCACCAGCATTGGTTATACCTGCTATTGGGATTGGAATTCTGGGAATCGGTTTGCTCTATGAATTTAATAGACAGTTAAATCAACTTCCAGACAAGATTGATTCTCTTCCTCCCGAATGGTTCGAGCCAAATAATCTTAATCAACCTGAACATATCAACCAAATTCAAGATTATCAGGAGCAGTTGATTCCTCCCAAAGTAGATGAAGGCACTAAACCTTTTGATAATCAGCAACAGATAAACAAGGATAATCATACTGCTCCTCATTCTTGTCCTGCTGGCGATTTTTCTAATCCTTATTTTAAGTCTAGCAACAATAATTTTGATAATTTTCTTCTCCCCAATCCAAACCACGATCCAGATTACGTAAATCTCAAAAAGCAGTTGGCGAGTGAGGAACAACTAGGAGAATCAGGACTAACCATAGCTGGTCCCGGTAGTGGGGGTGGAGTCAGGGCTATTTCATTCTAAGTGGTTGGCTTATGTTAACCCGCATCTTTTGGGGTTGAGATAAAAACTTTTACTTTTTATCGGTCAATTCTTCTTGGTGGGTTCTTACTTTTTCATAGAGGCTAGCGACGGTTTCTTGACTAAATAGTTGTTGTTTGAGCTTGAGATAATCCCCTTTTCCTAACTGACAAGCAGCCCAAAAACGAAGTACTTTATTAGGTTCTAGATGGTTCATTAATACCTCTAGTCCTTCTTGTAAAACTTCAGAATCGCTTACTACTTTAATATTCATGTTTCTTGCTCCAAAATAAAATCAACGGGGTTTAAGGTTTTGAGAGTTAAACCTTGACAACGATTAATTAGTCTTTTATCGCAGGTAAGAAAACAATCGCTATTTGCTGCTTCAGCACTGGCGATATGCAAAGCATCTACTGCTTTGATTCCCTGCTGTTCTAATTGTTCGGCTCTCTGTTTAATGGTTTCATTTACTAGTTGTCTGACTGTAGCTATTTGTAAATAGCGGTTCATGGCAGCACGGGGGAGGGGAAAAGGGTTGCGACTGTTTTCATACTCTAGAACAGATGAACTGACTAATTCAATTAATTTGTCTTCGACCATCTGTAAGATCACAATTACTGCCTGTGTTTCTAAATGTATCTTGGGTTGAGTTTGGTCGTCGAACGGACGATTGTAAATACTAGTGTCTAAGTAAACTCTAGTCATGGGGTTATTATCGGTTTATATCACAATTAAGACAGTTTTTAGAGGACAAGTTCATCTAAATTTAGTTAGGCGCGTGGGATGTCCGTAATGTCTCAATTGACAGTAAAGTTTAATTATTACCGACACCGTTATTAGAAATCAGTCTTTAGTAGTAAGTGAATACTATGGTTATCTCTCGATTCTGTTGGGGAACGGGAATGGAGAGTTTACCAATTCAAACAATTACTTTGTTGGCGGTAATCTTTTGGATGTGGAGGTAGCGGATCTAAATCTTGATGGTGTATCCGATTTAGTTACGGCTAGAGCCGGTAACGTTAGCGTCTTCTACGGTAGAAAAGATGGTACGTTCGAGCCTAGAAGAGATTTTACCAGTGGCAGTTTTACTCCCGTTGACATCGAACTGGCTGATTTTAATGGGGACACCCTACCAGAAATTGTTACCAAGAGTAGTAATAATGATTTCTCGATTCTTAAGAATAAGGGAGATAAGTCGTTTGAGCTGCAACAGAGTCGGAAATTAGGTAGTAGTTCAGTTGGATTTGCCGTAGGAGATTGGGATAGGGATGAGCTAGCTTCGGTAGTTGCCCTTAGTTACTCGGGCGATGGTAAGTCTATTGAAGTTACTCGTACTACTGAACCTTTCTTCAACGAGCTTCGTTATACCTACGACCCTCTGTTCAATCAAGTTACTTCTGAAATTGATGAGTTAGGCAGAAAGACTCTTTACGAGATCGATCCTAATAACGGCAATAGGCTTTCTCAAACAAGGGTTGTCGGTCAAATTGGTGGAGAGGATGATGTCGTTACTCGCTACACTTATACTCAATCTGGTTTACTAGATACCGAAACCGATCCTCAAGGTCGGGTAACTAATTATGAGTATGATGCTAGGGGCAGATTAATTAAAGTTATTTATGCTTTTGGGACGGCAGATGAAGCTGCTGTCGGGTACGAATATGATGCGGCGGGCAATCAAACTGCTGTCATCGATGCTCAGGGCAACCGTACTGAATACGAATACGACCAATTAAATCGAGTTACTAAGATAATTGAAGCAGATCCGGACGAGAATGGACCATTAACCAATCCCGTTACTACCTTTACCTACGACTCTTCGGGTAATCTAATTGAAACTGTTGATGCTAACAATAATGTTACCCACAATGAATACGATGAATTAGACCGCCTGAGTTCTATAACTGATGCAGGGGGACACAAAACCGAGTTTGAATACGACTCGGCGGGTAATTTAACTGAAGTAACAGATGCTGAAGGTAGGGAAAGTCAAAGTATCTACGACAGCAGAAACCGCTTAATCGCAGTTATCGACCCCTTGGGTAATCTCACTAAATACCAATACGATAAGGATAATAATTTAACGGCAACTATCGCTCCATTGGGCAACACAACCAAATACCTTTACGATGCAAGGAGTCGCCTGATTCAAGAAATTGATGCCCAAGAAAATGTTACTGCCTATGAATATGACCTTAGTGACAATCTAATTGCCACTATTGATGCTAATGGTCATCGCACCCAGTATCAATATGATGAGCTTGAGCGTCAAATTAAACAGATAGATGCATTAGGTGGAGTTAGTACTACCAATTACGACCGAGTAGGTAACGTTGTCGCCACTACTGACAAGTTGGGACGCACTACCAACTACGCTTATGACGCTCGTAACAGACAGACTACCATGACTGATCCCAATGGTGGTGTGGTTCGCTATTATTACGATGCGGTGGGTAACCTTTTAGCCTTTAGTGACCAATTAAATCGCACTACTACTTACACCTACGATACGATGCCCTCAATCGAAACCTTAGTGTTAGCAATCCTCTAAATCACAAGACTACTTCTACCTACGATGCGATCGGTAATCTCACCTCACTCACCGATGCCAATCATCGCACGACTAAATATAGTTACGATCCACTCAATCGCTTAAAAGTAGTTGAAAATGCTTTAGGAGATACAGTAGAGACTGATTATGATGCAGTGGGTAACGTTACGGCTATTAGGGACGAGTTGAATCGCACCACTACCTTTACCTATGACGAGCGCAACCTGCCAACATCTATCACCGATCCCTTAGGACATACCTCTACTACCTCTTACGATGCAGTGGGTAATGCGATCGCCCTTACCGATCCTCTAGAGAATAAAACCATCTATGCTTACGACCAGTTAGATCGTCTGATATCTCAGACCGATGCAGAAAATCGCACTACTACGCGCGGACAGCACCACATCATGTCCTTCGACGGCACGTTCAACCGTTGATATCTGCATCTCGTTTACCTTCAACCTTAGAAACGTAGAAATAATATTCTACGCTCTTGACTTTTTCACGTTAGTCACTGTGCAATTAATGCTCTACTATCTTTTGATATAGATTGTGTACTGATTTGGAGTGATTAATAGATTACGTTTTTACGTGATAGAGCTTACTAATAGCTGTAGTACCCGAAATCATAAATGCTTCGCTTCTAAGTGATTGTTATTAATTTGACGATCGCCCACCTAGCAAAAAATATCTTCTTCCCTTGTCACACCTAGAAAGTCTATTTCGTCTAGTTTAGTGAATGCTTTTAAGGGAGATGACGATGAAGATTTTTGTTGCGGGTGCGACAGGTGCGATCGGTCGTCCACTCATCACCGGTCTACTCGCTGCCGGACACAATGTGATTGGCATGACTCGTTCTGAAGAGCGGGCGCGTTTCCTGGCTGAACAGGGCGCAACTCCTGAAATTATGGATGTCTTTGATGCCGATGGCGTTCGTATAGCTCTAAACCGCATCAAGCCTGACGTTGCGATCGAGCAACTGACTTCCCTGCCTAAAACTTATACCCGCAAGTCGATGAGTGCGGCTGCTTCCCTCGACAATCTAACGCGCCGGGAAGGAGGAGCCAATCTACAGGCGGCAGCTCAAGCGGCAGGCGTACATCGCTACATCATTCAATCCTGTGCGTTTTGGTATGCTCCCGGAACGGGACTGGCAGACGAAGAAACGCCCTTTGCGTTTGATAGCTCACCAGCGATCGCCGCTGGCACTCGCATGTATGCCGAGCTTGAACAACGGGTGCTTTCCGCTGAAGGTTTAGAAGGAATTGCTCTGCGCTATGGCTTTTTCTACGGACCGGGGACTTGGTTTGCGTCCGATGGGGATGTTGCCAATCAGGTACGCCAGCAGCAGTTTCCGCTCGTGGGAGATGGACAAGGCGTGTGGTCATGGATTCATATCGAAGATGCGGCAGCTGCGACTGTCGCGGCTGTAGAATGCGGAAAGTTAGGGGCTTACAATATCGTCGATGACGAACCCACACAGATGAGAGAGTGGCTGCCTGCCTACGCTCGTTGGTTGGGTGCAAAGCCACCTCTCCAGGTATCGATCGAGGAAACACTGCGAACTCAAGGTGCAGATTCGGTTTACTACGCCACCCAACTGCGAGGAGCATCCAATGCCAAAGCCAAGCTTGAATTAGGGTTTCAGCCCCGACCGCTGGAATGGCTAGCTCAAATTCCCACTACCGTAACCAATGAGCGAAGGTAGACAACTATGATGGAAACATCCAATAAGCCCTTTACGATAAAACGTCGAGTTCTCTTGCAGAAGTTAAAAGTGTATAGTCAAAGTTCATGCAGACACGGGGGTGAGACTTCGAGAACGAACAGCATGAGATTGATTGGTGTCATTTATCCCGGTACGCAACAGCTATGGGAAGTAAACAAGACAGACAACAGATTGCAGCAGTTATTGAGCAATATCGCCGTGGTTTTGCCACCGTGGATATAGAGGAACTCAAAGCCATCTGGGATCGGGACTACGACAATATCATCTATATCGCTCAGGAAGCGGCTCAACCATTGCGGGGGTGGGCAAGGATAGAACAATACTATCAAAGCGTAGCCGAGTCCTTAGAACGGGTCAGGACGATGACGCTTAGTGATTTGTCAGTAGATGAAAGTAATTCACTACCATGAGTCTTGTCCTGGACCCGTATCGATGACCGAGGAAGGGAAACATCAACTCATTTAGGGAGGAATAAAATGTCGACAATTAATGAAAACCAATTTTTCACGGTGTTGGTTGAGTTTGAAGTTACTCCATCACAGCAGCAGACATTTATTAATGAGATCGCCGCTCGAGCAGTTGAATCGATAGTTAGGCGGCGGGTAACTGAGACGAGAGAATGAACGTAAGATGAGATGAACAATGGTCGTATTGATTGTGCTGCTGGCAACCTTTGCTCTTTCTATTCTGATTAGACGCATACGATCGCAACCAGTAAACTATCGGGTCTGCGGTCGGATTGCGCTCTCGGCGATGTTTCTTTTCGCTGGTATCAGTCACTTTTTGCTAGCTGATGGCATGGTAAAAATGTTGCCGCAGTTTCTCCCCTTTCGTTATCCGATCGTTTATGTCACAGGCTTGATTGAAATCGCCTTTTCGTTGGGGTTCCTCCTGCCTAAGTACTTTCAACTTACTGGAATTTTGGCAATCGCTTTTCTAATTGCGGTTTTTCCCTCAAATGTCTACGCGGCTCTGAATGCCGTAGATTTTGGAGGTAATGTTGCAGGACCCATTTATCTACTGTTCCGT
The DNA here is from genome assembly GCA_015207585.1 of Pleurocapsales cyanobacterium LEGE 06147. GTDB lineage: Bacteria > Cyanobacteriota > Cyanobacteriia > Cyanobacteriales > Xenococcaceae > LEGE-06147. The sequence continues at coordinate 10,843 of JADEWQ010000170.1, forward strand.
GTTCCTATGCAAGTATTCCTGATTGTATGGGTTTGGGTCTCATCTGATACTGTTGACGAACTTAATAAAAGGGAAATATTCGCGGTTTTGATTCGCGAAATAGATGGGATTTAGTTTGAGCTAATCAGAAGCTAACTTAGCAAAAGAAGAAATACGAGAACATTGGTAATTAGATGTACTCGCTCTTTGTCGCAAGTTTCCGTCAGCTGTATTTTGTAGCCTAGCCAAGTGGTATGTCGCTTGTTACCATAATGGGCTTCTGTGTCATAAGGTGAATTGCTTCTTACTTCTGCTGGGGGTAAATCTTTGTGACTGCGCCAATGAAGCTGACCGTTATCAATCCAGTATTGGTGTACCCAAGCAATTCTAAGAGTTTCTCTTGCTGGAATCTCTCTCAGCCATTGAGGTGTAGTCGGCTCATCGTAAATAGCCTCCAAAATTTTCAGTTCTAAGAGTTTATCCAATATCAGCTTTTGTTTGCCCCCATTAAGTAATCGAGAACGAAATAAGGTCAGTACAGAAGAATCAAAGCCAGGTTCGGTTAAATCCATTCCCAAAGCAGATTTCCAATCAATACGTGCAGCGACGGCTTCTCTCGTCCCTCTATCAGATAAATTAG
>JADEWQ010000171.1 GCA_015207585.1 Pleurocapsales cyanobacterium LEGE 06147
GCTCTGGCAAAATTTGGAAAGGAGCCTGACCGATACCAGCACCTACTGTCAGAGGTGTGCGTTGCTCAAGAACGTCAAGAACTAATTGTTTGTATGCATCTGGCTCTTTGACACCCATTCTCTGAAGGGTTTTAGCGGCAGAAACTATACCCAGCATCGTTTGTTCGGCTCTGCCTAACTTTCCTTCAATTAATCTTGTATGGGTTCTAAGATTACTTGTAATTTGTTCTCTAGCTCGTTTTTCTAGGGCTTGGTAAAAAAAGTAAGACATGCTGCCCAATCCTACCAAAGCACTCACGAATACCAGCAAAAATAGTTTTGAACCGATTGAGTGCCAACCAAGAGATTTATTTTTTACTACATTGAGTAGTTCTGATTTAGAAACAACAGCATCTTCGATTTGAGATTTAGTCATAAGCAGTTCTTAACTTAATACTTTGAAAAAGATTGCTTTTAGGTATTTAGCGTTTGTGACAAAGAATTAATTTCCTTTAATCATTTGGTTAACTTACTGCCGCTACTTATACTTTGATTACCAGCGTTGTAGCTGCCATGTATGACTAGCGATCGTTTCGGGTTGAAAAAGCCTTATTTTGGTATCGGTACTGGCTGAGTTGAAAGAGCAATCTGTGTCGAATAAATTAGGGGGTAATCGATCGCGAAAACTACTTCCTAAGACTTTGTCAATAACTATGCCGACTCCTGCGAGTTCTCCTGCCATGGGATTGAGAAGAACTACGATCGCATTTTCTCCAGTGATATTTCCACTACCGTTAACAACGTGACGCAGAGACACTAGAGGTATAATTTTGCCGACATGATGGACACAACCCAAAACGGCTTGAGAGTAAAATGGTAAGTTCAGAATTTTTGAACGTTCGATAATTAATATTTCCGCTATTAAAGTAGCTGGAAAGACAAAAGTCAGCTCATTCAGCGCTACTAAAATAAAACGTTCCTCGGTCAAACCCGAGCTAATTGGTGAGTGCTGGGAAATTTCAGAAACATTCATCAAGCTACTTTTTGTAAAATTTGGGCAACATTCTCTTTGGTTACAGGTTTAACTAAATAGTCATTGGCACCAGCTCTCCGAAGACCATAATCTATTTCTAAATTAGTTTTTTTACTAGAACAAAAAATGACGTGTTGTTTGGCAGTAGCTGGATTAGTCCTCAGAGATCTTAAAAATTTGTACCCATCTTGTTCGGGCATAACGATATCTAGAAAAACCGAATCGTAATTCTCCAAAGCAATTTTGTCGAGAACTCCTTCTGTGTTTGAACATACATCAGCTTGATGACCTAATTCTTCTAGCAAGGAGGTTAGTAAATGTCTATCCATGGCACTGTCATCAATTACAAGAAATCGCATAATTTCCCTCAGTTAAAGCGTTTTAATTTTTTTGTTTGAATTAGAGTTCTTAGTTGATTTGGTTACGAGCGACGAGCTTATAAATAAAGCAACTACTCCTTTTACAGTTAGTTTTCCCAAAAATAACCATGAACTAACACAGAAATTATTTATTGGGCGATAATAATTTCTGTGGACGCATCAAACCATAGCCAAAACAAAGTAATCTTTTGGTTATACCGGGTCTGTATGGTTTGTTTTTGTTAATTTATTATGTTTAATGTAGAGACAATAACTATAATGTATTGCTGTATTGACGAAAAAACCAAAAACTAGTAAACAAAAAAATACTTAAAAATAAAGTTTAAAAACAGATACTTGGCTGAAAAATCAGTAAAACTACTGGCAGCAAATAATTAATAAGAAGTCTTTGTTTTGATGTTAAACATCAAAATTTTGCTGCAACGGCTAATATAGTGATATCTATCTTTTTTTTAGAAACTTAGAAGAGATTTAAGTTTTTTTAAATTTTAATCGAGAGGAGAGTTAAACGCGTTTTTTGGATATCGTCCAAAATCTAGCTTATAGTGCGGTGGTAAAAAAGAATGTTTGGGGAAAAGCTTTCAAAAAAATTGTTGATAAGATTTCCCCAGAATTAAGGAGAATAAGGAAACCAAGAAGCTATCAAGCAGATCGAGGATATTTTTTGTAGATGGAGACGATAATATCCGCTTGAACATTAAAAATTTGAGTTTTTGGCGATCGCGCTACCAGCGATCAGTTACTATCGCGACCGGGAAACAGATCGCGCGGAAAAGCTTCTGCACTAATACAAGTTTCCATGGCTTGAGAAGCAGAGATTTTAGTTAAATTAGCATTTAAGGCAACTACACATTCTGAATAGCGATCGGGTAAGAGACTGCGACGACAGTTATCCAATGCTAAAACGTCATTTCCTGCATTTTCTATGTTACTGCTAATTCTGACGACACAGCTAGCTAAATCTCTCGGTCTTCTAACCCGATAGCAAGCTTGAAGTGCGTCCTCTGCCTTTATAGAAGTGTTATTTGTAACTCTCTGAACGCAGACAGATAAATCTCTTGGTTGAAGTGCATCAGCACAAGCAGTTCCAGCTTGGTCTTCAGTAATACCACTACCGACGAGATTGCGCACGCAACTACTAAAACCTTGTGCAGCAGCAGGATCGCTAGGAATAGTTAGAGTAAATAAAACTGCAGGCAAAGAAGTCAGTGCAGTTAGGTGAATTATCTTCTTGAAAAGATTGTTCATGAGTACACACCAGGTAGCGTATTGATGATACACGCATCTTAAACACAGATGCACGGAAGATCAAGAGCTAATCTCCGCGCATCTTTAAATTTAATCAGTTACCACTTATTAGTGAATACTGTTTGCTTCTGGTTTTCTTAATATTCTGGTACGCTCGGATCAACTTCTCGACTCCAGGCAGTAATACCTCCTTTGACATTAGTGCCTTCAATACCAACTTGTTTGAGAATTCCTAAAGCTTTTGCCGATCGCCCTCCCATTTTACAGTGAGCGATCAAGCGATGACCGTTGGTTATTTCTTTAATCTTCTCAATGCCAGTACCATTTTCGATGTCTGGTAGAGGAACTAGTACAGAACCAGGAATTCTCGCAATTTCATATTCGTTGGGATTGCGGACATCAACCAAAACGTAGTCATCTGTACCGCTATCGAGTAATTGTTTCAACTCTTGAACGGTCATTTCGGGAATTTCCATTTGCTGTTTTGCCTCCGCTGCTTTTGCTTGGGGAATACCACAAAATTGTTCGTAGTCGATTAATTTTTCAATTACGGGACGCTCTGGATTGGGACGCAGCCTGAGTTCGCGGAATTTCATGTCTAGGGCATTATAAAGCAGTAATCTGCCGCTAAGAGTATTTTCTGCTCCCAAAATAATTTTGATCGTTTCTGTTGCCTGAATTGTACCGATAATGCCGCAGAGAACGCCGAGTACGCCTCCTTCAGAGCAGGAAGGAACCATCCCTGGGGGTGGAGGTTCGGGATATAAATCGCGATAGTTGGGACCATCTTGATAGTTAAATACGGTTGCCTGTCCTTCAAAGCGGAAAATAGAGCCGTAGACGTTAGGCTTATTCAGTAAGACACAGGCATCGTTAGTTAAATAACGAGTAGGGAAGTTATCCGTTCCATCGACAATAATATCGTAGGGAGCAAGAATATCGAGGGCATTGGCAGAAGATAGGCGAGTTTCGTATAAATCTACCTGACAATAGGGGTTAATTTCTAAAATTCTTTCTTTTGCCGATTGAATCTTTGGTTTGCCTACCCAGGACGTGCCGTGAATAATTTGACGTTGCAGATTAGAACTATCGACGACATCAAAGTCAACCAGACCGATTCTACCAATTCCAGCGGCTGCCAGATATAACAGTAAAGGTGAACCGAGTCCGCCACTACCAATACAGAGAACGCTAGCTGCTTTTAAGCGTTTCTGTCCCTCCAGCCCCACTTCTGGCAAAATAATGTGGCGCGAGTATCTTTGGTACTCTTCTTTACTGAGTTCTATTTCTTCTAAATTGGGATTGAGCATAATTGTTTGTTAAAGTATGTCTAGGGATTAGGGACTGGTAAATGGGACGAAGCAAAATTTGGAAAGATAAAGTGAGTTAAGTTAAATCGGCGATCGCTTTCTAAGTCTTTTATTTTATAAAATTATAGTTACTACGATCGCAGTATTTTTAGATTCGGTGTTGCTCAATAACGGTAAAATCTTTCTCACCTTATTTCTGTATTGCCCTCTAAATCCCCCTTATCCCTTTGCCTTCGGCACCTCCCTTAAAAAGTAAGGCAGGTGGACTTTGAGGATCGGCTCCCCTAAAGTTGGGGGCTAGGGGGGCGAATCATACTTGAATTCAGCAATGCTTTAAATTCTTACTTAACCTTTTTAGTTGGTGCTCTCACTGATCGTTCACTTTACATCATTATTTTTTGAGCATGTCTGTAGGTTTTTGCCAGCTATATTCCTTAAACTGTTTATCCAAAGGAGTTTTGGCAATGTGATTGGTATAGTTATGCATGACCTTAATCGCCAAACCGAGAATTACCTCTAAAACTTGCTGTTTGGTGTAACCAACTGCTAGAAAATCTTCAATTTCGCGATCGCTAATCCAACCCCGAGCTTGTATCATCCGTTGGGTAAAGTGACGTAAGGCTTGTAATTTTGAATTTTGTAAAGGCGTTCCGTTTCTCAGGGCTTGGATATTTTCTTCTGCCATCCCTACCCTCTTAGCTAGTCCTGTATGGGCTGCCATACAATAGTGACATTCGTTTTCGTAGTTGGCTGCCAGATAAATAACCTGCTGTTCGATAGGAGTAAAACTAGTAGTAGTAAAAAGCTCCCATAAAGTCATAGAACCTTTTAGTAAAGCGGGAGCTTCGGCAAAAATTCCTTCTAAGTTAGGAATAAAGCCAAAAGTTTCTTTTGCCCGAACTAATGCTTCCCGAGAATCAGCAGGTGCTGTTTCTATGGTATGAATCGTAAAATCCATCGATTAAATCCTTAATCCGTACATGGAGACAACTTTGTCTACCCAAAGTTGTTGTTAGTATATCTCTAAGGAGACAAGCTTGTCTACTAATTGAACCCAAAAATGAACTCTCAATCTAGTAGTTCTCGCCAACAAATCCTCGAAACTGCCTCACAACTTTTTTATCAAAAAGGCATTCAAAATGTAGGAATTAATGAAGTCATAGCGGCTTCTGAGGTAGCTAAAAGAACGCTTTATCGACACTTTCCTTCAAAAGACCAATTAATTGAAGAGGTAATGAAATATCGCGCTGTACAATGGTTATGTTGGTTTGAAACTACCGTCGCAGACAGGGGAAACACGGCTAGAGAAAAACTCTTAGCCACCTTTGATGTTCTGCAAGAATGGTATGCCAGTCCTGACTTTCGCGGTTGTCCTTTTATTAACGCCGTCTTAGAAATCGCCGATGCTTCTCATCCCGCTCATCAGGTTTCAGTTAGAGTCAGAGAAGCGATTCGCAATCAGATTATGCAACTGGCACGACAAGCAGGAATATGCGATCCAGAGTCGTTTTCTCAACAATATTTATTGCTCATTGGCGGAGCAAGTTTAATGGCAACGATTGAGGGGGCACCAGCAGGAGCAAAGTATGCTCAAACAGTTCTATCTACTCTAATCGATAACGCCATTAACCAAGTACAGACTTGAGTTAACAGCAGTCGCTTCTTTCTTTATTTATCTTTAAAGAACAGCTTACCGTGTGGATGAATGCTGATAAACATAAATACAGTTAATAATTTATGCTAAATTTATTAGGATAATTTATAATTAGAATCGTCCTCATAATGATGAACTAAAGCTCCACCAGGAAATAGACAGAACCCAACCCAAACGTATCTCAAACTCGCGGAACTACGGAAAGCCCGATAGGTTCTCAAGAATGTAGGTCGAAATTTTGAGTAGGTTAATTGCAAGAGAGACGGAAATACCTAGAGGGTAAAGGATTCAGAAAAAGCGAATGTCTGGGGTAATACCGAGGATAGGGATTCAAAATTCGTCCCGCTCGAAAGAGAGCAGAATTCTGAAGGTTCTCAACGATAAAACTTGCGGGGTATGTAGAAAAAGAAATCTTTCATAAAACGGAGACGGGGACTCCACAAGGAGGAATAAGTGCGCTGCGAAGCGTACAGAGTTGACACTCTATCTAATACCTAACACCTAAAAAAATCTTCTCTCGACAAAGGTTATACTTTTATATCGATTAGTTGGTCAGTTATGGGAGTGGGTTAGTAGTAGCGGGTTATATGAATAAGCAACTAGAAAAGATGCGCAAACCTAGGAACCCGCCTCAGTTAGCCTGGCAAAATCCTAAGTATTCTTTTTTTGTCCGTCAGTGGAAAATTTTTGGCGTGGCGAGCAACCTTTTATTATTTTCGTGGTGGGACAGAGTCGTTGGCAATTATTCTTCTAGACAAAAACACCGTCGTGCCAGATGGTTAGTCCGCAATTTACTCGATCTCGGTCCAACTTTTATTAAAATCGGGCAGGCTTTATCTACCCGTGCCGATCTCCTTCCTCTGGAATATGTGCAGGAATTAAGCCAATTACAGGATCGCGTACCGCCTTTTAGTTCCGATCTGGCGATCGCTATAGTGGAGGCAGAACTCGGTAAACCAATTTACACTCTGTTCCGCGATTTTGAGCGCTCTCCTCTAGCTGCTGCCAGCCTTGGACAAGTACATAAAGCCAGGCTACATACAGGAGAAGAGGTCGTTGTCAAAGTACAGCGTCCTGGTTTGGAACAAATATTTAATTTAGATTTTGAAATTTTACATCGTTTAGTACGTTTAGCTAATCGCTTTTTACCTCAAGTTAGAAAGTATAAATTAGAAGCAATTTATCAAGAGTTTTTTGAGCTTTTATATCAAGAAATTGATTATATTCACGAAGGTAAAAATGCTGAACGTTTTCGTAGAAATTTTAATAACTATCAGCGAGTAATTGTACCAAAAGTTTATTGGGAATATACCACTAAAAAAATTTTAACTTTAGAGTATTTACCGGGAATAAAAATTGACGATCGCCAAAGTTTAGAAGCTAGCAAAATTAATACTAAAGAAGTTATTAATTTAGGGATTACTTGCTATCTAAAACAGTTATTAGAAGATGGTTTTTTTCAATCAGATCCTCATCCAGGTAATATGGCAGTAAGTCCACAGGGGGAAATTATTTTTTATGATTTTGGCACGATGGCAGAAGTTAAATCGATCGCGCAAGAGCATATGGTTAGAACTTTTTTTGCCGTGCTGAGAAAGGATACTGATGAGGTAATAGAAACCCTAATTTATATGGGGTTAATCGAACCAGTATCCGATATGACCCCCGTCAAGCGAATGGTGGCTTTTTTGTTAGAAGAATTTAGAGATAAACCAGTTGATGTCAAAGCATTTGAACAGATCGGTAGTGAACTCTATTTGATGTTCGAGCAACAACCGTTTCGCTTACCGCCACAGATGACTTTTATTATTAAATCTTTGACTACTCTCGATGGTATTGCTCGCGCTCTCGATCCTCAATACAATTTACTAGCTGCGGCTCAACCTTTTATTAAAAATATTGCTTTTTCAACTAAGAAAAAAAGTAATTTATTGGTAGCTTTAGCGAGACAAACAAAAGATTTAATAGTTCAGAAAATCGCTCGACCCAGCCGCACAGAATTATTAATTCGTTGTCTCGAATCGCGATTAGATTCGGGAGAATTACAAGTTAGAGTCCGTTCGTTGGAGAGCGCTCGTGCCCTCCAACGCGTCCAACAAGGCATTAAAAGTCTGATCTATACTTGCTTAACTGGATTTACTCTTTTATCTGGGACAATTTTATTAGTAGGTACCTATCAGGGATGGGCGATCGCTTTATTTTGTTTTTCCGGATTTTGGTTTTTACTGTTGTTACGTTCTTTAATTAGTTTGGCGGTGAAAGAAAAGCTCGACAAAATGATCCGCAATAAGTAATAAGTGTGCGATCGCTCCTGAAGATTGTAAATATTTATTACCAAAAGCATATTTGCAATAAATAGCCGAGCAAAAGCTCGATCGAGACTACTGAATGCTCGATAGTTTTTGTAATAGGGGAAGACCTTTAGCCTCTACAGAAATTACGGTTAATTGGTCGGATTTATATTTACGTAAATTGTTTCTATACAAAATGAAGATTATGGCGCATGTCCCTAATTCCACCTACAATAGCGCACATGGGTAATTGGGGATTGCTGACTGGGAAAAATTGAATCCTCGAATAATTTAACTCCAATACTCATTAACAAGTTCCCAATTGTCGATCGCTGTTCCCCGCTCCCTTCTCATTCAATCAAAAGGGATAAAATGCTGAAATTTCAAATACAATCCGAGAGTGACATTCCTGCCTCTCAACAACTATTCGAGCAAATTCAGTTTGAAATCGCTTCGGGTCAATATTCTCACGGCCATCGTTTACCCAGTACCAGACAACTGGCAATGATTACGGGATTGCATCGCAATACGATTAGTAAAGTATATCAGCAATTAGAAGAAGCAGGACTAGTCAAGTCAGTTGCTGGTTCGGGAATTTATGTCCAAGCTCAAGGCTACGAAAGTATAGCAGATGCAAAATTTCCTGTGGTAGGTCAAAACAACATAGTCAAAGAATGTATTGACGAACTTCTCGATCTTGGTTGTACCCTCACTCAAATCAAAGAATTATTTTTGACAGAGATTGACTGGCGTTTGCGTTGTCGCGAATTAGTATTAGTTACAGTTCCCACTAGAGACTTAAATGCAGGAGAATTGATGCGGCAACAGTTAGAGCACTCTCTCTCCATTCGAGTTGAGCTAATATGTTTAGAAGAGTTGTCTTCAATGCTCCAGCCAAATAAGTTTGGCACAGTAATAACTAGCCGTTACTTTATCAAAGAAGTATTAGAAGTTGTTCGCTCCAAATCTTTTCGAGTGTTTCCCGTAGATATATACGATTATGCTAAAGAGTTAAAATTGATCGCAAAGTTGCCCCAGCAAGCTTGTTTGGGTTTGGTGAGTCTGAGCGAGGGCACTTTAACAGTTGCAGAAAGAATCGTTAACAGTCAACGAGGAGACGAAATCTTGGTGCTGACTGCCCCAGTGAGCGATCGCTACAGGCTTAAGGCAGTGATTCGTAGAGCGCAGATTATTATCAGCGATCCTGCCAGTTATGGTGCGATCGAACAAGCTATTGCTGAAGCAAGAGAAGATTTAATGCGTATACCACAGATAATTTGTAGCGAAAATTACATCAGCGAAAAATCGATTAATTCGCTGAAACGAGAATTAGATTTACCTTAGTTATAGAAGGCTAAATAAAAATAGCAACCTAAATAAACAACTTTGAATTTTAATATTTATTAAGATATGAATAATTTACCCGATTTTTCTATTTATGGATATCGCCTTATTAAAGAGTTAGGTCGTAACCGAGAAGGAGGACGTATTACCTGGAAAGCTGTAGATTTATCTAATGAAAATTTAGTAGTAATTAAACAGTTTTGCTTTGCTATCAAGGAATCTACTTGGTCTGGTTATCAAGCATATGAACGAGAAATAAAGCTACTGCAGCAACTCAATCATCCTGGAATTCCTCGTTATTTAGGATGCATAGAAACTCAAAATGGTTTTTGTATCATACAAGAATATAAAGATGCTTTATCCTTAGCAGAAAGGCGAAATTTTAACTTAGATGAAATTAAAATAATTACAACTAAAATTTTAGAGATACTAGTCTATTTACAAAAACAAATTCCTCCAATTTTACATCGAGATCTTAAACCGGAAAATATTTTAGTAGATAAAGATTTGAATGTTTATTTAATTGATTTTGGTTTTGCCAGCCTTGGCAATAAACAAGCCTCTGCCAGTAGTATTTTTAAAGGCACGCCAGGTTTTATGGCTCCAGAACAAATAATTCAACCGACAAAAGCATCAGATCTCTACAGTCTGGGAGTAACGATTATCTGTTTACTTACGGGCAAAACCACTACAGATATTCAAGAATTAGCAAAGGCAGATAATCCTTACCTACTTGAATTCAAACCCTTATTAGCCAAGTTAAACCGAAAATTTATTAATTGGTTGCAAAAAATGGTGCAGCCGAAAGCAAGCAAACGCTTTCATGATGCTGCCGAAGCTTTGGCTGCTTTGCCACCTTTAGAGATCGTTCCTCAAACAAAAAATAACCTTCTAGAAGCAAAAATTATTCTCCGATTAGCTCATCCTACTTCTCTAGGATTGATGGGGATGTCTTTTTTATCAGCAATTGTAGTAGTAGCGGTTAATTTAGCAAGCAAGAGAGTAGAATATACCGTTTTTCATTTGGCGATCGCCCTATTGGGTGCCGTAGTAATCGCAGTTGGCGAAATTGGTGCGGCGATCGTTAGCAATACAGAAACGCAAGCTAGAACAGAAGCTGCGATTTTAGCCGTAACTATTCCTGCGATCTTGGTTGTCGTTGCTGCCTTAATGTTGGGTTGGGGTGAGGCGATCGCCATGACAGCTGCAGTTACTTGTGCAGAGACAATAACTCTTGGTTACGTTCTTGTCAATCAATTGCCAGCCAAAAAATTTAGTTTGAGAGTAACGGTAATTTCTCTGTTATTAAGTATGGGTTTGGGTATGGGGATAGGGCTGGGATTGATAAATGGTTTTTTCTGGTAGCTCTCGAGAAACACCATTAGTTACTGGGATTGAGCCACTAGTTCAAAACCCAAAGAAATCGCCTTTTTCCTGAGATTGTTCACCATTCGTTCTCGATATTGTTGTTCATAATAATCAGTACCAG
>JADEWQ010000172.1 GCA_015207585.1 Pleurocapsales cyanobacterium LEGE 06147
ATACAAGAATTGAGCAGAGCGTCTCCGATTCATGTCTCTATAAGCTCTTGCTTCAAAGCGCTCGCTCGTCCCCTAGTGTTTCTTCCCTCCATAACGGGTGTCCTCGCTCCCGTGGAGCGCTTTCAAGAAACCTTCTCTTTCATTCAGCTCGACGAACTACAATTAACCAAAGGGCTTCAAGTAGGCTCATCTTTTTTGATTTTGGCTCTGGCTGCCTGCATTTTATTCAAAATTTTGCCGTCCGTTTATGTCAGTTGGCTTGATGTCTGCTTGGGTGCTCTACTCACTGCTTTGTTGTTGGTAGTATTGAAGGAATTTGTTAGTAATAGTGTCATTTCGATTGGCAGTCGTTTCCTTTCTTATGGGGTAATTGGGAGTGTTATGATTCTATTGCTATGGATTTACCTAACCTGTCAAATCTTTTTGATTGGCTGTGAGTTTTCCTATATTTATGCACACCTTTTCGGGAGCCGTCGTCATTCATAGAACAATAAAACCTGTAAATTTTGTCATTAGTTAATGGCGAAGATAATACGGTTAACTTCCAATAAATTGTCTTTTTATTGACAAACTTTGAGGGCGAAATAACTTATTTTATCTATTTTTTAGCTTTGTATCCTCTAAGGAGTTTTTGTTTATTTTTCCTTAAAAGTCAGCTAATTTTTCTTGAAATTCATAGCATTCCATGTTTATTTAATAACTTTTTTTCTTAAAAAATTTTATTAATTCGAAATGGGTTTTATTTGTAATTAATCCAAGAAATTAATAATTAAAAATGTGATAGAGCTAAAATAAATTAGGTTAAATATAGAGCAAAATCATCAAAACTGCATCTAGCTTTTGGCAGATAAAATTAATATATCTAGCTAGCTTATAAGATAAATAAAGACCATCGCTTCAATCAAATTTCCACCAATAGTTAGAAGCAAAATTTGTTGTTATTTATCAAACTAAAAACAGATGTAGTGGATAGACTTTGAGAACAAGGTGCTTGCTTTTAATTATTTGTTGGCAGATATTTAACGAGTGACTGCGAACAAACAATTTTTAAATGCAAAATAACAAATAAATGACTTGGAATCGTAGAAATTTTTTAGCTTTTACAGGTTTGGGTGCCCTGGCAACTGGCGTTTTAGCCAACCTTAAAGGCTGTGCGGAGGAGCCAGCAGCCAATCAGGTAGTGGTGCAACAAACTACGGATAATGATGATTGGGCAGAGGTACGTAATCAATTTGTCCTCGACCAAGACTACATTCACTTAGCCGGATTACTGATAACTTCCCATCCCACCCCCGTGCGGGAGGCAATTGACCAATACCGACAGGAACTAGATGACAATCCGGCAGTTTATTTAGAAGAAAACAATACCCGCTTAGAAGCAGAGACACGTCAGGCTGCAGCAGACTACCTGGGAGTACAGTCCAACGAGGTTGCCCTCACAGATAGCACTACGATGGGAATTGCCCTGGCGATCGCCGGAATGCAAATTCGCTCAGATCAAGAGATGTTAACTGCACGCTACGACTATTACTCCACCCACGAATCACTCCGCTATAAAGCCAATCGCACCGGAGCAACAATGCGCAAAATTCCCCTTTATGAAACTATCCATCAAGTCTCGGAAGATGAAATTGTCGATACGTCAATCGGGGAAGTTCGCTCGCAAACTCGTCTGGTAACTGCAACCTGGGTTCACTCCAGTACCGGATTGAAAGTTCCCGTGCGTCGGATTGCGGATCGGCTAGAACAGATCAATGGAGCGAGGGAAGAAAGCGATCGCGTACTGCTATTAGTCGATGGCGTACACGGTTTGGGTGTGGAAGATGCCACGATGAACGATCTCAACTGCGATTTTTTTATGGCGGGGACGCACAAATGGATGTTTGCCCCACGGGGGACTGGTATTCTTTGGGGCAATCCCCGTTCTCAGGCTGCTGTTTCCCCTACTATTCCGACTTTTACTCGTGGGGCAGGTTGGGGTGGTCGTATGACGCCAGGTGGATTTAAACCCTTCGAGCATTTATGGGCAATGGCAGAAGCCTTTAGATTTCACCAGCAGATAGGCAGATCTCGCGTTAGCGATCGCATTCACAGTCTGAGCCGTCAACTAAAGGAAGGGTTGGCTCAAATGCCCCATATTACTCTTTACACTCCGATGGAAGAAAATCTTTCTGCCGGGATTGTCTGCTTTGATGTTGATGGTTTCGGTCCGAGGCAGGTAGTAGATCGGCTGCGGCAGCAGAATATTGTTGCTAGCGATACGCCCTATTCCCCCTCTCATGTGCGTTTGACACCAGGAGTTTATAACACTCCTGAAGAAATGGATCGAGCTTTGAGTGCCATTAGGGATCTAGGTTAATTTTGCATGCGTGCCTTTTATCTTTTTACTTCCGCGCAGCGGTATTAGTGTCTCTGATTTCGCTCTCTCAATCGCCGGCGGAGACCTTGACGGAGAAGATTAGTAAAAAAGTTATTAGAATTTCTCTGCCGTTGAGAATGATTGGATTGTGCTGGTGAACGTTTTCTTAAACGAGTCTGAGAAGGCTCTTGCCGATTTGATTGTTCAGAAGATGTCGATTGCTCGGAAGATAAGCTCACGGCATACTCTTCTGGAACAATTTTCGAACCGTGTTGTCTGGCATAAACCTTAGTAAATTCTGCACCAATAAAAAGAATATGAGCCGTGTAGTAAATCCAGGTGATGATAATAACTAAAGATCCAGCAACCCCATAAGCAGAACCAAAATCAGTCTGATTGAGAAATACACCAAATAAATACTGACCGCTCATAAATAGAATTGCTGTAATCATCGCTCCCACAAAGGCATCGCGCCAGGCAACCTTGGCATCGGGAAGAATCGTGTACATGGCTGCGAACACCAAAACGATAATTGTGAAAGAAAGCAAAAAACTCATAACTTGCCACAAATAACCCAGTGCCGGTAAATAGTTACTCAGAGCATCGAATAAAAGTGCAAGAGCCATATTCACAACCAGAGAAACTAAAAGTAAAAAGGCAATTACCAACACCATCGCAAAGGACAACAAACGTTTGCGAATGAAGTGAAAAATATGTCGTTTTGGTTCGGGTTTAACTTCCCAAATCTTGTCTAGGGCATTCTGAATCTGAGCAAACACTCCAGAAGCCCCAAAAGTGAGGAAGCCAAGACTAAAAATTAGTCGAAAAGGTCCTCCATCTGTATCTTCTCTAACGTTGGCGATCGCTGTTTGAATAAATTGTGCTCCTTGCTTGCCTACAACGTCTTGAATCTGTCCGACTAGTTCACCCTGAACTGCCGCTTCTCCAAAAATCGCTCCAACAATCATAATGACAATTATCAGCAAAGGAGCAATAGAGAAGATCGTAAAATAAGCCAGCGATGAAGCTAACAGAGAGACTTCATTAAACTGCCACTCAGAAGCAGTGCCTTTTATGAGCTTCCAAAGTTGACGAAACCTCAGCATGGTTCGATTGGGTGAACTTTCTCTTTAACTTTCTCTTTCAGGATGAGCCGCAAAGGTGACGAAAAAGTGACAGCGGTTCTAATATGGATAAAATTCTTTAAGTTTTACTTCTGCGTAGCAGTATTAGGGTATCTAAAGCTTTTTGCATCCTTTTCACCACTAAGTTATAACACTCATCCACATAGGAACGATCTCTGGCTGCCTTTTTTCCATATAGCGGAAAAACAATTGGCGCACAGACTCGGGTGTAAATGGGAACGGGTAGAGGAAAATTGGGTAACGGTCCGAGGGCTAGTCCCCAAGGCAATCCCAAATAAATTGGAAAAACTTCTGGGTCTAGATCGTACAGCCAAGGCATTCCTTTCTCGTGCAGTTGCTTGACCTGTTCATAGCAATCTCCTAACACGATTAACGTCTCATGGGCACCAGTAGAAATGAGGGGAATAATTGGCACGTATTTCCTTAAAGCCAGTTTGATAAAGCCCTTGCGTCCAGCCAAATGAATTTGATGGCGTTGAGTATAGGGACGAAAGACATCTCGAGCACCACCTGGATAAACTAAGACACTTGCCCCATGACTTAAAGCAGCTAGTGCCATTTTCGGATGGGCTTCAATTGCTCCCATTTGGGCAGCTAAACGTGATAGTTTCGGGTGGATTTTCCAGATGTGGGGGTGCAACAAGCCATAGACAGGGCGTTTTGTCCCGAAGCGGCGAAACCAATCAACCATGACCATCACTAAATCGGGAGCGGCTAATCCCCCATTATGGGAACCTACAAAGAGAATTGATCCTTGGAGTGGAATGTGATGCCATCCATCGGTTTTGACTCGAAAATAGTATCGATAAAACCATTCCCAATAAGGAAGCCAGGCTTCAATTATTTGAGGATCTCGGGCATCGAAAGACCAACCGAATTCTTCAGCAGAATGATGAGTTGAGTTCATTAATAATTTGAGTGATTGTCTTGATCTAGCGAGCCGCTCTGAGTTACTTTTTCCCATGTCTCAAAACTTGAATGATGGTTTCTTGGACAGTCAGAACGTTCATCATAAAAGTATGGTTGACTGGTAACTTGAGAGGGCGATCGCTATCTAAGATGATTGTCTCACTTAGGGCAACAATCCCGTCATTGAGTTCAAAGCCAAAGGGACTCCAAAAGCCTATCGGTCCTTCGGTTCCGGCAATAATGGTGTATGCAGATTGGAGAGGTGGAAGTCGAGCAAAAAATTTGGGGCTAGCTAAATGGAATCCCCATCGATCGGCAAACCATTGAAATGGTGATAATTGCCAACCTAGAGCAGCTAGTCGGGGAAGACGATTAGGAGTTCCCAACATGATGACATGCTCGGGCAGAGGAAATTTTACTTTGTCCAAAGCCGAGCGGGTTAGCAAACCTCCTAGAGAATGGGCAACAATACTATAAGAGCCTTGACTGGCTATCTCTTGAAGGCGTTGCCGGAGGCGTTCGACGATTTGGGAGTAAGATTCTAGGAAAGCAGCGTAGGCAAACTGTTCCGTCGCCCAGCCAACTTGTCTCAATCGCCATTCCAGGCTTAATAAAGACAGAGAGGTATGACCCATTCCGTGAATCAGTAAAATTCTCATTTACGATAACCTCAACCTTCTTCTTTAATCAGTATTTCTACTAGCAGAGATTCTAATTTTTTTACACTTTACTGTATGTCAATTAACGTTTCTTTAAAAGTTCTTTTACTTACAAAATCTGATTGCGCAAAGCTTTTTTAATCAAGGGAAGGTTGCAATCTCGACGCAGCCGAGGCGCGTAGCGACTATGGCACGAAGTGCGTCGAAGACTAGTAGCAGCGAACCCTTCGTGGCGCGCGCATCATCTTCTAATCTCCAAGATAAATTCTTATGTATTAATGACTAATGACCAATGACTAATAACAAAGGACGCGAAATCTCCCGCTTTTGTTGCGGGGGATGAGCTTAATTGGTTCGGCAAACCTCACGAAGTTGGGAGTAACCTTCACTCTTAAAAATTCTGAGTAAACGGTAGGATTAAGCTGTATTAACACAAACAAAATTTTAATCGAATTACATGCATCAGGAGGACAGATGCAAGCAGACTCCGATCTCGATAAAAGAAAGTTACTCTCTGCTGGATGTCACGCTTCTATTTTTATCAGTGCGTTGATCGGCTCAATTGGAATTCCTATTGGTATTTTATTTGTCTCTGAAGATCCAATCGTTAAAGAAAATGCCAAAGAAGCAATTAATTTTCACTTCAATGTGTGGCTCTATGGTGGCATTATTACCTTATTATCGTTTATTACGTTCGGTTTGCTCGGTTTGATTTTAGGACCAATTTGGTTTGTCTATCACTGGGGTTTGTCGATGTGGGCGATCTTTCACTGTCTTAATAATCCGGAACAGGCGTTCCGCTATCCATTCATCTTTCGTTTGCTATAAAGACAAGATTTGAACGAGTCAACACAACTAGCGTAAGATTTAACCTTGGTAACCCTGCCGAGGTTTTTGCTTTTAGAAGGGATTAAGAAAAAGGGATCGCTCTATTCTTTGAATTTAATAGGAGATTTCCATTTATCTAACACATCCTTTAATAGAGCTTCCTCAATCCAGGTTTTGGCGACTACAGTTAAGGGAAGAGCCAAAATTAATCCCAAAAGACCAAACATGCGAGCAAAAAAGAGTTGTGCCGTCAAAGTAACGGCGGGTAAGAGGGATACCTGCTTTGCCATAACTGTTGGCGAGAGCCAATAAGTTTCGATATTCTGGATAATAATGTACCAAACCAAAACAGCTATAACTTTCCAGGGAGCTTCTAAAACAGCTATCATGGCGGGAAAGACAAAGCTAGCAGCCGGACCAATATTGGGAATAAAGTTAAATACTCCGGCAAGTAAAGCATGCACTAAAACTAGACGAACTTGTAAAACAGCTAAGCCAATACCACTGAAAACTCCAATAAAAAGACAGTTGATGGCAATACCAGTTAACCAGTTACCTAAAGCGATTTCCGATTGAGACAAAATTTCATCGGCACGCCGTCGATAGAAAGAAGGAAATAGTGTTAGAAAAGCTTTGCGGTATCTTGGTGGATTTGCCAGCATCATTAAAGTTAGCACCAATACTAATAAAAGTTGCAACAGAATTGTTAAAGAGTCAGAAAAGAAGGCAATAAAGTTATTAATTATCTGTTGCAAGGGTGGTAATTGGGCAATTAATTCTTTTCTGGTTGGCATTTGAGGTAGAAAATCTGGCAGGCGTTGGCTGAGTGCTTCGATTTCCCAATCAATCTTGCTCCAAACAGCAGGTAAGAGCTCGAGCAGTCTTCTAAATTGTTCGACAAATGGTGGAACAACTAGCCAGACAAAGACAACCAGTAAAAATAAACATAGACTAATGGTGATACTTAAGGCAAAAAGGCGTTTGATTTTAAATTTCTGCAACCACCGTACTAAGCGATTTAAAGCTGTTGCCAACACGACTGCCGTAAAGACTAAAAGCAACAAATTCCGGATTTGCCAGAGAACATAGATCGAGACGAGCAAAATGAAAAAACCAAACCACTGACCAAAATTCACCAGTTGTTTCGCTCCAAAACAAAAATGAAAACTTAAGAGAATTTAGTTATGCTCTTTTTTTAGTTGTACTCTAAAATTCAGGCTTTCAAGTTGTTCGTAGAACTTCGGAGCAGATTGTCTTTATTTTTTGTAATAATTAGCAGAAGTAAAATAAGGCTAATTTTCTCTTTTTGAATATAGTTTTGACAATAAGCAAGCCCATTCAATTGCTATTTTATATGCTATAAAACAGTAAAGATTAGCCTATTTATCGCAATCCCGATTAAGATCGCTCAAGATTAAAATCGAGAAAACCGAGAATGGAATATTTACTAAATAACGCTTTAGAAGCCTATAATAGGCATAGTGGCTGGATTGTCTGGAATTTATTTTTAGCCTTCATTCCTCTGGCTATTAGCTTTTGGCTATTTCGATGGTCAACAAAATCCCGCTCGTTTTTATGGTGGATAGGTTTTATTGTTTATATTGCCTTTTTACCCAACGCTCCTTATTTACTAACAGATATCATTCACCTGATTCAGGCTATCCGTGCGGGGTACTCGGCTTGGCTTATTACCCTCGTGTTTATCCCCCTGCATCTATCCGCCATTTTGCTCGGTTTAGAAGCCTATGTTATATCTTTGCTCAATCAAGGTTACTATCTAAGACGACAAAGAGCAGGAAGGTTTGTTATTTGGAGCGAACTAATTACTCATGCTCTTTGCGCTGTGGGTGTCTATCTCGGTAGATTTCGCAGATTTAATAGTTGGGATCTAGTAACCCAACTGGATACCGTGCTGGTCAATGTAATAGACGATCTGACGACTAAACGTCCTTTGTTCGTAATTGCTATTCTCTTCGTCGTCATTACCATATCCTACTTCGTAATGAAACAAATTACCCTGGGACTTATATTACGAATCCGCTACGTTTTTTTAAATCGTAAAAAGTCCAATTAAATTAAAGGGTCTTGCACACTTGTTGGTGAAATTTAGAAATAGGCGATCACTTTCTCAATTAATAAGCCAGGAAAGAAAAAGTAGTGTACCGATAACCTTATTAATCTCCTGATTACTGTTCAACGTATTCATTTTCATTGGATAAACTTGAAAATTTAGATGCTAACCTAAGAGCCAAAGAAAGAAAAGGACGTAATATTTTATACATCAATTTAGGACGAAAGATGAATTCATAGTTTTCCCATTTAGTCACCATTTCAGTTACTTTACCTTGGCTTACCTTATGGATGACTGTTAAGGGTTCCGAGCGGATGAGGGTTCCCCCACTATCGGCTCGAAATTCCGCCGTTATCTTAATATAGTCCTCACTACTTTCCATATGGGTAGGACACAGTTGAAATTCTCGGTAAGGACAGAGTAATCGTGCCGCTTTTAACCAGAGATACCAAAATTGAATCCCCTGAACTTTAGTGCCAGATATGTTAACAACAAGCCGAGGAGCTATAAGATGAGGTGCGAGGGCGATATCTGCTTTCCCAGAAACAATTTGCATCACTTGACTGACAATGGCTTGTTGTTCATCTAAAGGTTGCCAAATTGGTTCTGGTTCTTTGGCCATGAGACGAATAGGGCAGAAATGAAAGCTACCTGCCAAAAAACTTAGTCTCTCTTTAAGCAGCGCAGAGATTATCCGTTCCCACCAAGTTCCTCTCGCTTCAGCATAGGCACACAATCTAACCCCACCGTTGATGAAAATTCGATCCGTCAATTGCTGCATTGATTGAGCATCCATTTTTTGATAGCGCATGCACTCGAAGACTCCGTGGGATTTTTTCAGGCTCGTGAGATAATTTTCATAGAGCTTCATCGCTCTCGGCGATTTCTGCAAAAACTGGTCAGCCAGACAGGCAGCAAAAAGAGCCAACCCAACAGCCGAGCCTGAAGAAAACCAAATCTGGCAAGCAGTAGGACCTGAAAGTACCCAGTTGTTACCAGAGATGCGTTCGTGGTAATAGTAAGTGTTTTCAATTGAGACGATAGGAAAGGGCTGACGGTAAATGGGAGTAATATTAATTTCTCTTCGGGCTGATGCTTGCAAAAATAGTTCTAGTAAATTGCTGGCTGACAAATCCTCGGCTTCTTGAGCATTACAACTAATGCCTACCGAAATATGCTTTCCTAGAGGAATGCACCAACCAAACCCGTCAATGCCATCGAGCAAACGTTCTGTTTTAATTAAGTGAGTGGCATGAAGCCAAGATTGGTCACTAGGCAGTTTGTTATCAGTTCCCAAGTGAGTGAAAGCTACTTTTTGTCGTTTTCCCAGAAACTCGACGGGAAGATTCAACAGTTTTGGCAATAACCGGACTTGGTTGCTGCAATCAAAAACATAGGAGACTTGGAGTATCTTGCCATTTTCCAAGTACACCTCAGAGATCCTATCTGCCTCTGAGTCATAAGTGAGAGATTTTACTCGACCGGCTTGATAGTGACATAGGGGAGAAGCGAGTGTTTCTTGAAAAAAAGGGTTATCAAATTTGGCTCGGTCGACGTGGAGTAAGCTATATTCCGAATTTAACCTTAAAATCCGAAAAAATAAAGAAATTTGGGGATTTTCTGCAAAATTAAAGGGACAAGTTGTGACCCATCCATCCGTATAAAAAATTGCCTTGTCTTTTTGATAAAAGGTCTGATGAAAGTTTCCCCATTTTTTCCACATTTCTAACGAGCAGACCGGGTCCATCGATTCGCCAAGTTGAGGGCGACTAGTCCGAAGCGGTTCGCCGATGAGATAGTGAGAAATCTGACACTGACTGAGCCGTCGGCTAACGGCTAGTCCACTTACGCCACTGCCAATGACTAGGGGCATATTCATGATTACTCATTCCTCCTTTAGTCTTTCTGCTTGACATCCTCCCGCCGCTAAATCAGAGATTGTAGCGGGGGATTCCTAAGACTCACGACTTAGGTTTCTGCTTCCTTCCCTTACGAGGATTTCGCCACTGGCTTCTAACACTATGGTTATCAGCTCT
>JADEWQ010000173.1 GCA_015207585.1 Pleurocapsales cyanobacterium LEGE 06147
AGCAGGGACACTGCTAGTGGAGGGGAAGTAAGACCGAAGAGTGGACGTAAGAAATCCACTACTAGGCTACCCTGTGCGAAGCTAGAAGCCTACGCCTACTCGTAGAGAGGCGATGGGTACTTCACTTTAATTGCTGGTGCAGATACTAGGCAGCCTGAGATTCCACCCGTTCCTATAGATGAGCCAACAGGCAAAAAATTATCTGCTCTCCGAATTGCTTGGACGTATGGTTATGATTTTCTTCCCGTAAGTAAAGATACTCGCTCTTGCATCCAAACATTAGTTAGTCGTTTGACTGATGCTGGTTGTTTCTTGGAAGAATGTAATCCTACTAATTTCGATTGGAAGGAGGCTTTAGCGAACTATGGTGCTTGGTCTTTCTTAGAAATGTTTGCCTCTACCTCTTCAGTGAAGGATCTTTTGCGAGGATTGGCCATCGGCATTAAAGCTGAATTTTTAGCTCGCACTCAAACCACTTTTAAATCGGGAACTCCCCTGGCTAAAAAAAGCAATCTTGTCTTTCCTCCTAGTTTGGCAAACTATAATGCTGTTTTAACCGAACGCGATCGCCAAGTGACACAAATGGATCGCTTTATGGAGGAGTGGGATGCCTGGATTTGTCCTGTGTCTATTACTCCTGCGTTTCCTCATTGTGATTTTGGTAAGCCGATCGAAGTTGATGGAGTAAAGTTTCCCTATCTGTTAGCCTGTGGCGGTTACACCATGCCTCTGAATTTAACAGGCAATCCTGCGATCGCAATTCCCATCGGACAAAGTAAAGAAGGATTGCCCATTGGAGTACAAATTGTAGGACAAAGGTGGAAAGACATGGAATTACTGGCGATCGCAACTGAAATTAGCAAAGCGATCGGCGACTTTTCACTAACGCAACTGTCCCTCCCTGCTTGGCGTCAACCTATACAATTCCCTGTAAATCCAGAATAAACTCGGGTAGAATATTTTCTTCTTCTAGTTGTTATTGTTATTCGCGATCGCCCTCAGTTTTAAATTTAGGGGAAGATCTTCTAAGTCTTATACTGGAAGCAAGTTACAAGATTGTTATTTTAAGACCTTGATAAGATGACAGATAGCCTACCAACTTGGAAAGGGCTATCTAACGGTTACAGGAGTCAAAAAGCCCATGATTCATCACATTTCCATCCCTGCTAAGAATCCACTTCACGTTGCTGAGGTGTTGGCTGAACTGTTCAATGGATTTTCTGCCCCTTTCCCATCTCATCCAGGCAGTTATGTAGCATTTGCCGCCGATGAGTACGGTACTTTAATTGAAGTTTATCCTCTTGGCACTGAAATGATTCCAGGAGAAGGCGATAAACCGATACAGTACCAAAACCAAAATTCCTCGAACCAGTTTATTGCTACTCACGCTGCTATTTCTATCCCGCTTAACCAGTCGCAAATCGAGTCTATTGCTAAGCGTGAAAAATGGCGGTGCTTGCGTTGTAGTCGCGGTTACTTTGACGTGATTGAGTTTTGGGTTGAAAATTCTGTCTTACTCGAACTAGCAACTCCAGAGTTGGCACAACAATACACCACCGTTTTAGCACCAGAAAAATTAGCCGAGTACTTTGCTCAGAAAAATCTTTCTTAGATGAAAAATACACAAAAACTTAATTTAACTGGGAGCGAAATCGTTTCATGCTAATAGTTAACAAGATAATAGCAAAAATAACAAGAGGGGGGAAAACTAGCGAAGCTGTCACCAGGGGCAATAAGTGCCTGAAACCCTTGCTCCATATGCATCCTAGAATCGGAATTAAGCAGCCATCTGAATTGGTAGCCTTTCATCAAGATTGAGGCGAAAAGTTCCGTAAGGATTAACATGACTCCAAATTAGTGGTGTCAACGCCCTTAAATCATCAGGTTTCATTTCTTTCATCCATTCAGGTTCAGATAACACCTCCTGAATCATCAGTGTGTTTACATACACTAAAATTTAATGATTCATTAATTTCTCGTCGTAATGATTCATTTTGCAAATATTGACACCAGAAAATGGTTTTAATTACTTTTCCTAATTCGGCTAAAGCACGATAAGTAGGATGAGTGAATGCTCCGCTTATGTACCCTTCGGGTACATAAGCGGAGCATTCACTTTTTGATGGTCAGTCCCAGTTTGATAACAAATAAATACTCCTATGATTGGCGAAAGTTCCCAAATCAATTCTCAAGCCGTCAAAGCTGGCAGTCAGCTTAGTTTTTTAAGAAATGCCCCACTCATTTGTCTACCGGCGTTTATGTATTTAGGAGAACTGATAGAATGTGGCAAAACAAAAGACGTACTCGAGCAGCCTTCTCAGCAACGAACTAAAGATTATGTTACCGGCAAAATTGGGTAATCGATCGTTGGTTATTATTGCTTCCGTGTCCCAGAAGAGATGGTAAAGCAAGTAGTGCTTTTAGCTACAGTCTCATTGGAAGCAGACCAGTAAAAATTAAAAGATGAAAGAAGGTAAGTTATAAATTTCGACCTTCTCATTTGAAATTTACCCATGCAAGCCGATATTATTGTCTGCGGTTTAGGTCGTACTGGATATAAAATATACACCCTACTGAGACGACAAGGAGCAAAAGTAGTAGGAATTAGCGATCGCTCCCTGACTCTAAAACCCAACGAGCAGATTATTATCGGAGATTTACGAGCAGCTAATACCTTGATTGAGGCGGGAATCAAACAAGCGCGCACTATCGTCCTCGCCAGTAATGACGATGCCCTCAATCTAGCCGTGTTAACTCAAGCTCGAATCCTCAATCCCCAAATCCGCATTATTAACCGTTTACTCAATCAAACCTTAGGAGAACGTCTCGATCGAACCCTTTCCAATCATTTGACCATGAGCGTTGCTGCTCTAGCGGCACCGATTTTTACTTTTGCTGCTTTGGGTAATAAGGCAATCGGACAGTTGCAATTGTTCGATCGCACCTGGCCCATTCATGAAGAAATTATTGACGAAAATCATCCTTGGTTGGGTAAA
This sequence comes from Pleurocapsales cyanobacterium LEGE 06147, assembly GCA_015207585.1. Lineage (GTDB taxonomy): Bacteria > Cyanobacteriota > Cyanobacteriia > Cyanobacteriales > Xenococcaceae > LEGE-06147. Next base: position 2,997 of record JADEWQ010000173.1, read on the forward strand.
CCACTCAGCGAACTCTGGGACAATCCCGCCAGAATGTTAATTTACTATCTTCCAGCAATAGGTGAAATTGACTTAGTTTCTGCGGTGGTTCAAGGAAAAAGCTTGCAACTGGGAGATCGTTTGATTATCGGGACTAAACCTACAGTGCGCGTCAAGCGTCGTGCTCGATGGCAAAAACTAGTTAAAGCGATCGCTAATTTACCCCAGTATCAGCGTCATGCTCGTCCCGTCACTTTGGTTACCCTCTCTCTGTTAGTAACGATTTTTTTGGCTACCGTTACCTATGTGTGCGTTAACTTTAATACCTCGTTTGTCGATGCCCTTTACTTCTCCGTCGGCATGATTACTGGAGCGGGAGGAAAAGAAGAAGTTGCCGAGCAAGGTGCCGATAGTATCAAAATTTTTACCGCCATCATGATGATTGTGGGAGCAGGAGTAATTGGCATCTGCTATGCTCTCATTAATGATTTTATTTTGGGCAGTCGCCTCAAACAGGCTTGGGATGCTGTTAGAGTACCAACTCGTCATCATTATATCGTTTGCGGGTTGGGAGGAATTGGCTTCGCTATAGTCCGTCAACTCCACAGTCAAGGTTACGAAGTTGTTGCCATTGACTCTGACCCCAACAATCGTTTTCTTCATGGTGTTCGTTCTCTGGGCGTTCCTGTAATTATCGAAGATGCCAGCTTAGCGTCTACTCTCCAAGCGATCAATATTGACAGAGCAGAAAGTTTAATTGCCGTCACCAGCAACGACATGACCAATATAGAGATTGCTCTTACGGCTAAGGCAGTTGCCCCCAAATTATCAACAATTGTACGCAGCTACGAGCCCCAATTTGCTCGCTCGGCGCAGGAAGTATTTGAATTTGATACGGTTTTATCGCCAATAGAATTATCGACTCACTCTTTTGCTGCCGCTGCCTTGGGCGGTAGGATTTTAGGTAACGGTATGACTAACGACCTACTATGGGTAGCTTTAGGGACGATAATTACTCCAAGACATCCTTTTTGTGGCAAAACCGTACAGGATGCCGCCATAAAAGCCGATTTTGTTCCCTTATATTTGGAAAGGAACGCTCAGACAATTCACAGTTGGCAATTGTTAAAAACATACCTCGGAGTTGGAGATATTTTATATTTGACTATGCCAGCTAGTGGTTTAGAACAGCTTTGGCGTATTCCTCCTTCCCAAGAGTTAATTTTTTCTTAAGAGATTGATAACAAGTTCGGAATAAAATGGCTGATTTAACTTAAATAGAAAAATGTTAGGCTAAATTTAGCTTTTTTTTAGTGGGAAAATTTAGCAATATATTCTTGTTTTTATCTTTATTTTTTTAGAACACATTTACATTCCCCTTCTTTATCTAAGGGAAAAATAAATATAAAGTAATTGTAACTAAGTTAAAAGCGATCGCTCCTAGCTTCTAAAGCATTTGTCGTGAAACTAATTTTTCGATTATTGCCTGGGTTTCTTGTAACATTTGCTTTCTGCTATCAGTTACCTCCGTTAGGGGAGGAACTAAATTACGAGCTTGCAGTGCCATATGTAGCTGTAGCTGAGCTACGTACTCTCCAATGTCTTCGCGAAAAGGATTTTGCTCGATAGGTGTTAACTGCAACTCCAAGATAGTTCTCCTTCTGAATAAATGGGATAACACCAATAGAACTTAACATGATTTGGCGATCGTATGTAACAAAGGCTTGTTAGTCTAAATATTTTGCAATATTTGTTGTTAACAATTTTAAAAATCAGCGTTAATCATTGATTGTTGGTTATCAATTACTTGAATTAATAACAAAGAGAAATAAGACAACTTCAATTGAGGATAATGATTTAAATTACTGTATATTACCTGGTCGGGAAAAGAAGCTCTTTCGATAATCCAACTAGACTGGAGTAGATTGCGCTCTCTCAAAACTTGCCAAACTTGTCGATATACCGAACTAACCTTGAGTAAAACTACTACATCTGCCCAATCGAGTACCGTTTTTAATTCTTTTAAACTATAGATAGCAGGTAAAATGACAAGACTTCGATCGCGAATTGTCAGAGGTATTTTTAAAGCCGAGGCTGCTGCCATGGGGGAACACACTCCAGGAACTGTTTCGACTATGGCTTCTGAATATAATTGCTGTAAGGTTTGGGCTAAATAAGTAAAAGTACTAAAAAAACTAACATCTCCCTCACAGGCGAAAGCAACATCTTGACCCTGCTGTAAATACTGCCAAACCTGTCTAGCTGCTTCCTGCCATGCTGAGAGCAACAATCGTTCGTCCCTTACATAAGGAAAGTGTAAACTTAGGGTTTGCTGCTCGGGTTTAAGCCAACCAGAAACAATCTGTTGGGCTATTCCCGGTTTTTTATCTACTCCGGCTGGAAAAGCCACTACGGGAGCTTGTTGTAGCAAGCGCAAACCTTTAAGAGTAATTAACTCGGGGTCGCCCGTTCCTACACTGATGCCGTAGAGAATCCCTGGTTGCACTTTAGCTTAAAATTTCCAATAATAGTCCAAATTGCCTATATTTATTGAACAAGGAGACAGAATATAGGAGCCAGGAGCCAGAATTGAGTCAACAGTTAATAACTGATAACTGAATAAGCTGGGAGTCTCATGGGAGTCTCATACCCTATATTCTCATCTGACTACGTAACTTTTGACTTTTTCTTAGATAATTTTTTTCTTTTGAATCGTGTATTTTAGAAAATGTCTTTACCCACTGTAATCCTACCAGGTTATTTCGCTAGCGCAATCGAATACCAGCAACTAGAGAGAGCCTTAAATCAACAAGGTGTCCCGACAACTACCGTACCTTTAAGGAAAAGAGACTGGATTTCTACCCTTGGTGGACGCTCGGTTGTGCCAATTTTAAAGCGAATCGAGCTTACTGTAAAACAAATGCTGTACCAGTACAAAAGTTCGGCAGTTAATTTAATCGCTCACTCCGCCGGTGGCTGGATTGCACGCATTTATCTAGGAGAAAAACCTTATCTCATTCACGGTGATGTAACTGCAGCAGAAGCAACATGGGAAGCCTATAAGCACGTTCATACTCTTATTACTTTGGGTACTCCTCACACTAGCCAAGAACGCTGGACCAAAAAAAATTTAGATTTTGTTAACATGAATTATCCAGGGGCTTTTTATGCTGAGGTTCGTTATGTTTGTGTGACTGGTAGAGCGGTTTATGGTGAAAGACGCTTAGGTAGTTGGTTAGCCTACAACAGCTACCAACTAACTTGTGGACAAGGTAATTGCTGGGGAGACGGAATTACGCCAATCGCTGCCGCTCATTTGACAGGAGCTACAAATATTACACTAGAAGGAGTAATGCATTCTCCCAGATCTCCTGGTATTTGGTATGGTTCTCCAGAAGTTAGACAAGCTTGGATTAGCTATTTGGCTTAAAACTGCTCTTTTAGCTACTCGCTTTCTCCAGACAGCATTCAACAAGAAGAGAAAGCTAAAAAAAAATATTAACTTTATTTATTGTTCCACTCGCCTAAAAATTACTAAGCGGCTTCTCATTTTTGTCGGGGCGTAAAAACCCTTTATAAGAACAAAAGACTTGTTTAATAGCAAGGTAAAATTTGATAATTTTATTTTTGGTGGATAACTGTGTTGCAGAAAAAAAATCATAAACTTATTTATTTAATTGGATTAACTAGTCTTCTCGCTTTGCTTAGTGCTTGTACCAGTGATAGCAAAGCAGTTGAAAACTGGCTTGGAGCCAACCCTCAGCTCAAAGAGATGGTCAACAACAGCCAAGCTCGAGATCGCCAAGAAACTCCTACATCGATCGCGACAAATGATACTTCGCAGGCAGAAACATCAGACAACTCTTCCGTCACGCCACTGCCAGAACAAGCAGAAGAAGTCAATTTACCCTCCGATTTTCCTCCTGAGATTCCAGTATATCCACAAGCCACTTTACTATCTGTAGAAGAACAAACAAAGGCAGAACAGGGAAAAACTAATTGGCGATCGCCCGATTCGAGCAGTCAGATCGTCAATTATTATCAACAACAATTTAAAGCCGAGGGGTGGAAAATAGTCCAACCTTTTTCTGCTGATGCTCCGGAGCGAAACAATACCATAATTGCTAGTAAAGATAACTTGGAAGTTACTTTATCTCTAAGTCAGCCAACTATTGAGGCAGAGGGAGATACAGAGAACACAGAATTTACGATAGGGTATCGACCCGTTAGCAGTCTGACTCAGCTACCAACAAAGGATTTAAGCTCGTATCCAGAACAGATGCCCTCATCTTCTCCGTTGTCAGATTCCCAATCGGGTTCAACAGCAGCATCCTATTTCACCGATCTCGGCGAAGTACCGGAACAATTGAGGCAATACGTCGAAGATGTAGCTGCTTTGGGTATTTTATCTCCTTATAAAAAGGATGGAGAAATACAGCCAAACAAGTTTGCACCTAACGAACCAGTGACACGCCGAGATTACGCACGCTGGCTAGTACAAGCAAATAATAAATTCTATGCTAATTCCCCTGGTAACGAAATTCATTTAGCTAAAAAAGCATCTCAACCTGCTTATCAAGATATTAGCGAGAACGATCCTGATTTCTCGGCAATTCAAGGACTGGCAGAGGCGGGATTAATTCCTTCCATGTTGACTAACGATGGCAGCAAATTACTCTTTCGACCCGATGCACCTTTAACGCGAGAAGATTTATTGAGCTGGAAAGTCCCTCTAGATTTACGCAAAGCCCTATCCTCAGCTTCGATCGAGACAATAAAAGAAAGCTGGGGATTTCAGGATGCTGCCGATATTAACTCCCAAGGATTACAGGCATTGTTCGCTGATTTTCAAAATGGTGAACAAGCTAATGTCCGGCGCATATTTGGTTATACCACTATCTTTCAACCGAAAAAAACAGTTACTAGAGCTGAAGCTGCCGCTTCTCTTTGGTATTTTGGTTTTCAAGGAGATGGGATTAATGCTAAAGAAGTTTTCCAAGCTGAGAAAAAGTAAATGATTGGACAATTTTCTCGAAAAAATCTAAACGGTTTAATCTAAACCTGAAAAAAAATATACCTCTTTTTTAGATTTTTGTTGATAAGAATCTTTTTGCCTCTTCCTATCCTATTTTTTCCTTGTCTTTTCTTTTCAAGGCTGGGAACAATATCTCTCTTTTTGTTGGTTGGATGAGAAACCGATCTGGGCTGTTTATCGCTCTATGATTGAGAGGAACAATTCGTTTTCGCCATGTCATGTCGATCAGCCTAATTGCCGATTACGGAAATGGAGACCCAGCCTTTATCGAGGTTACCCAACGTCTTTTAAAGGAATTACCTTCGGCTCAGATTAACTGTCTGAGCGTTCCTCCTTTTTGTACCCTAGCTACTGGATTCTGGATTGCTCAACTCGGTCTGAACCCGGGTCCGAGCGATCGCCTTATCTACCATAACTGTGCTCCCCGTCAAGATAATCCCGAAGCACGACCGGATAATGAAGGGGAAGGACTGACCTATGCCGAGTTACCTAATGGAGTATTAGTCGTAGGAGTCCTCGCCGGTTATACTCTTTCATTTATCAAAGAAGAAGCATTGCAAATAAAAACGATTGAAGTTTCGCGGGGAGGCTCTCAGTTTCGTTCTCGCGATGTTTTTCCCCAAGCGGCAGCAGCGATCGCTTCTGGAGATTACAGTCTTTTGGGAGAGGCGATCGCTCCTCAGCAAATTCTCGATCCACCTACCGACCGAATAGCTTGGGTTGACGGCTACGGCAATCTCAAAACAACTATTCCTGCTTCTAGTGTTAATCTACAACCTTCGACTAAAGTTATAGTGCGTGTTGGCGATGTAGTCAGCGATGCGATTTATTCTGATGGCAGTTTCAAGGTGTCAGAGGGGACTCTAGCTTTTGCTCCAGGCAGTTCCGGCTGGCCGAAGAGGGACGGTACAAAGGTTTGTTGGATGGAATTATTTTTGCGAGGAGGCAGTGCTTGGGAACGTTTTGGACGACCGAAATTAAATCGGGTCGTGACCTACACCCCAGTTGATTCTATATAAGAAGGATTTGACTTCTCCCCCTGCTAAAGCACCGCTTCGCTGGGGGATTCTAATAAGGTGGCTTCAGAACGAGCTGAAGCTGCGTTCTTCCACGCTGTTTCCTTATTAACTGACCAAAGATTTACTCTTTGGGGACGAGCCAAAACGCCCCTAGACAGTCGGCTAAGGTCTATGCCTAGCGTTCTGCTTACTTTTTTAATGATGTTTGCCGCACCGTTGCAGTCTGCGTTTATATACCACCATTTGCTACCTACTCGGTATAAACCACGCTTCGTTCTTTTTCCTGATGGTTTCCAATCTTCGGGTTTTTCACCATATTTAGGCAGATAGTCCCCATCTAAAAACGAAGCTTTTGAAGTATAGCTTTCTTCAGTCTCAATAAACTGAATGCCGTGTTCCAGACCAAGTTGGTCTATTCTGTCTTTTAATCTTGCGGTTGGTATTGGTACAAATTCAGAGTTGTTTTTCTTGCCCAGTTCTATCTCTTTTTTATTACCTTTATTCCAACCGAAAATGACCGTACCGATTTTATTTTCTAGGCAATGATTAATAACAATTCTAGCAGCTTTATTGATACCGTCACGTATCTGTCGGTTGCGTTTTTCCGTGAGAGCAGCTAGTTTATTACTCCAAAAACCTTGTGACTTACCTTCTTTAATAGTCGAAACTTGCTTGTTATACCAGCAATTCATCGACTTAATCTGCTTACCGTCGATGATGAAACTAGTACCTACGTTAGATACACAAGTTAGCCAATTATTTAATCCTGGGTCTATTCCGAGTACATTTTGCTTATCTGCCTCTAATGTTTGTATTTTTTTCTTGTGTTAAACTAAGTGATTCCCTTACGGGAACCGCTCGTCTTCAAAACCGTGCGTGAGACTTTCACCTCACACGGCTCCTCAGTGTTTTGACCTCTTTCATAGAAACTTCC
>JADEWQ010000174.1 GCA_015207585.1 Pleurocapsales cyanobacterium LEGE 06147
ATGTGCCATGACGCAAGAGCGCGAGCGCACTTTAATCTGTTTCCTTTTTTAGTTTAAAATGCCCTTGATGCTTCTATTTCTATATACTTGACAATTTGTACATTTTCTTAACTTGTCACCAATGCCTTTGAGCCATTTTCGTCGGCATCGCCGCACCAACCACACAGTTTATTACTGCACTTAAATTTCTTGTTTGTTCTAATTCCTATGTGCAGACAACAATGGCAGATCTGACTAGTGTAGTAGGCTGGAACTGCTAGGATTTCGATACCATCTTTAACTCCTTTGTATTCCAAAAAAGACCTTAATTGGAAAAAGCTCCAGGAGTTTGACCTTCTTCTCTCAGTCTTACTTCTAGGCTGTTGATTAGTACGTTCGCGTATTCCAGTTAAGTCTTCTATGGCTACAAAAGCATTCTTCTCAACGGCTTCAGCAATAATAGCTTTAGATATATTATGATTCAGCCATGTTTGGTATCTTCTCTCACGTCCCGATAGCCGTTTCAATACCTGGCGACATCTACGTCGGGTAGTTCTTGTGCCCTTGGACGCTTTCTGCTGGAGAGAAGCCCGTACACGACTGTACTTATCTCTAACTTGTTGTATGTTTTTCCCTGACCACGATTTTCCAGTACTAGTAACAGCTATATCGCGGCGACCAAAATCAACGCCAATAACCTTTTCGGAGTTGATTAACTTTGGTGGTTCAGTCTTTAGCTGAATATGGATATACCAGTCACCATCCCGATGCAAACAAACTTGAGCCGAAGTAGGTTGCTTACTCTTGAGTTTACCTCGATGATAGTTACTAGCACGGATAGGTACAGTTAATCTTTTACCTGTAGTGCTGATGCTAACAGACCAGTTTTCTTCAATAAAACGAAAAGTTCGACTGTCACAATCAAAACTAGTAGGTTTAATGTATTTAACCGTTTTTCCTTTCTGTTTAGCTGTTAACCGATTAGCAGCAACCCTAGCACAAGCTCGAACTACATGATTAGCAGTTAGTCCAAACTGTTCTTTAACATCTTTGTAGCAGACAGCTTGGATGGAATTTCTATTAGTCAGTTTTGGGTTTATATTTTGGTTAATCCAATTACAAGCTGACGCAAAAGCTAGAGCAGTATCACCCAACAATTGCTGCTGGTTAATATCCACTTGAAGCTTTACAACTAGCGTCAGAACTTGTTCCATACAAACTTAAAACTCACTAGATGACATAATAACATAAAGCGGATGTCCTAGCGGACGTTTTGTAATATTGGTCGAAATTCCTGAGGGGCTGCGTGCGGAATTTACTTCCGCACTTTAAAAGCCCCGTCCCACCACCTAGCATCTCGCGTCTGAACGACGCTTCGCTACTAAGGTGGGGGCATCCTTTCGACATTTATGGTGAGAATCTTATTCATTATGGAATATGAAAAGATAGCGATCGCCTGAGATATATGTTCGAGAATACAATAAACGCAAGTAATTGCAAATGAATATTAATATCGCGATCGCCCAATTTTTCTTTTTTTTTATAAAGATTGAGGAGCGCATCGATGTTGCTAATTCAATTGAATCTTGTAACTCAAGCGCGCAGTGCTTCCACTACATCAACGCGACTGGCTTTGAGTGCGGGAAAAAAACTCGCTCCCACTCCCACTAGTAAAGCAGAACCAAGCGATAAAGAAGCTCTCGTGGTGGAAAACTGATAAGGAGCTTGGATAATTTTCGTAGTAGCTGTAACAGTCAAACCATGTACGATCGCGATCGCTGCAATTCCACCTACTAAGCTGAGAATAACGGACTCTAGGATAAACTGCGCCATTACTTCCGTACGGGTAGCACCTATAGCTCGCAACATACCAATTTCTTTAATGCGCTCTACAACTGAGGCGATGGAGATATTGGCAATTCCCACTCCAGCGATCGACAAGGCGATCAATCCTACTAAGGTAAGTGCTCTAGAAGCCATTTCTTGAAGTTCTTTCTCTTTCAAGAGATCTTCGGCATTATCTTGCAGGTAAACGATTGTTTTGGGATGACGCTGTCCTAAAACTTTTTCTACTCGTTGTTTTAGCTCTGGCATGTCTTCTAAGATGTAAGGACTGATTTGCAGAGAAACAAAATTTAACCCTCCTGACAAAACATTGGCAAAAGTCTGCGGCACCCAAACCGTTCCTGAAGTCTGGAAACCCGAGCCATCCGTTTTCGTTTCTGTGACCCCAATAATAATAAGGCGCGTACCTTCCGCATAAATAGCTTGACCCAAGGGGTTGTCTCCTTGAAACAAAAGGTCAGCCAATTGGCGATCGACGATCGCTACGGGACGGTATTGAGCAAAATCAGCAGTACGAAAAAACCGTCCCTGCAACATTTTTCGTCCTGTTGTCTCTATGTAATTTGGGGAAACTCCCTGAAGCTGAATCTCAGTAATTTCTTGATCCTCAAATTGCACTCTATTGATAAACAGCCAACTTACAGAACTGATAGAGCGAATTTTCTCGATATTTTGCTGCAATAACTTTTTATCTTCTTCCTTAAGAGGTTCGGGGCTAAAACTCCCTTCTGCTCGCAAGTAAGGCATTACATAAGGCTTGTCTCGCTCGGCTAATTTGGCTTCAATTTGGGCTTCAGTAATGCTACCGATGTTTAAAGTTGCACTTACCGCAGCTACGCCCATAAATACGCCCAATAGAGTGAGTCCAGAGCGTAGGGGGTTTCTGTACAGGGATTTTATGGTAATGGCGATGAAATCGCAAGTAGAAATACTCATTTTAAGGCGTCGATCGATTATGGTTTAGTCTCACGCAAAGGCGCAAAGTACGCTAAGAAAAAGCGCAAATAAGTTAATACTTATGTTCGCAACTTGGTATTAAGTCTATTTTCCGTGTCTCCCCATTTCCCCATCTCCCTATCTCCCTATCTCCTCATTTCCCTATCTCCCTATCTCCCCCACATTCAGGGGAGTTCCAGGAACTAGAGCCGTATCGGGTGGAGCTAGAATAACCTGCTCTCCTACTTTTAGTCCAGAGGTCACTTCAACTAATTCTAAGCCTTCTAATCCTGGGGTTATAGGTTGTTTTTTGGCTCTATCTTGACTATCTGCAACCCAGACAAATGGTTGAGTGCCTGTAGTCTGTACGGCTTCTATGGGTAGAGTTGCTACGTTCTGCCGTTGCTCTAAGATAATCTCTACATTAACTTGGCTGCCAGGAATTAGGGAGTCGCTAGGCTTATCTAGTAAAACCGTGGCATCTACTTTGTTTTGACTATCTGATGACTGAGCGAATGGATTGCTTGATTCTCCTTCTTTTTGGTCTGTTTGTGCAGTTGCCGCAGGAGACAAACTGATAACTCTGCCAGTAAAAATTTCGGGGTTGGGACCGATCGCACTGACCCGAGCAATCTGATTGAGTTGGACTTTAGCAGCGTTAAGGGTGGTTAGTCGCAGCTTTACTATTTCTTGACTGGGATCTCCTAGAGTTAGCAAATCGGTATCTGTGGTAATCCCATCACCATCTTTTACTTGGACATTTAAAACTACGCCGTCAATGGGAGAAGCGAGGGTGCGGTCTTTTAGCCTTTGCCGAATTGTCTGTAGTTTTTCTTGACCTTTGCGCAGATCTAGTTCGGCTGTTTGCAGTTCCAATCTTGCATCCATCAATTCGGCTTGCGTGGTGTTTAATTGCTCTTGTTCTTCTAAAAAAGTAGATTCGGGTATGGCTCCGAGTTGAAATGGTTGCCTCAGTTTGGCTACTTTTGCTTTTTTTATTTCGAGTCGCTGCTGTACTTCGGCAATTTTTTGCTGGTTGCGTGCCAAAGTAAGTTCGTATTTGGCGTTTTCGATTATTTGGTCTTTCTCTTGTTCTTCTGCTTGGCGATCGCGCAATAAGATTAAAGTTTCACCTGCACTAACTCTGTCACCCTCTCCTACCTTAACCTGCTCTACGGTTAAATCCTCCCCTGGTGATTTTAGTGTCCGTTGTCCGCCATACTCAACCGTGCCACTTTCAGAGGCTGTAATCTCAACTGTACCCTTCTGCACCGAGAGGGATCTTACAGTTATCGGTTCTGTAGAACGCTGGATATAGTAGCTGTAACCCAACCACCCGCCAACAGCGAACAAACTCACAACTCCCGACCAAACCAGCCATTTAATTCCAGAACGTTGTTTATTTCTGTTTTCTGGCATTATTGTCGCTCTTGGCTTTTCCTGATCTGCTGGTGCTAACTCCGATCTTACCTCCGACTTCATGGAAAAATCCTTGTAATGTAGATCTAGTTTTCTACTATTAATTTACTAATCCAGAAAGAGCTTTTTTTAGCGATCTTGCGTAGCAGGTGCTGCCGCACCGATAACCCTAAAGACATCATTATACTAACTTGCCATAATCCAGTTTGATCAGCCGATCTGCAAGATGAAAATAGCGATCGTCGTGAGTAATGACTATGATTGTCTTACCTCTACGCTTTAGTTCTGGCAACAGTTGCTGATAAAATATTTCTCGAAAATAAGGGTCTTGTTCGGCAGCCCATTCATCAAATATATAGATAGGACGATTTTCTAAATAAGCTGTCAATAAAGCCAATCGTTTGCGCTGTCCCTGAGATAGTTCTATAGTTGAAAAAACACCCTTATTTACGTTGATTTTATTTTGTAATTGTAATTTTTCGAGATAATTTTGCACTTGAAGATCGAGACCGTTGTTATTAATTCCTAACAGTTTTTCAAATAAATAAAAATCAGAAAATATAGCTGTAAATAATTGACAATAATTTTCTCTATTATTATCATTAATTACGCAACCGTCGACCAGAATTTCTCCTTGTTCGGGAATGTATAAACCAGCAATAAGCTTGCCTAGAGTAGATTTACCACTACCATTACCACCAATCAGAAAAACTAGTTCTCCCGAGTGCAACAATAAGTTAATCGGACCGAGAGTAAAACTATTCTCTTCATTTTCTCGATAGTAAGTATGAATAACTTCTTTAAGTTCGAGACTTTGATTAAAAGGTAAAGGTTTATGGTTGGTTTCAGCGAATGTTTCTGAATTACTAGCTAAAGATAAGCCCAGAGTATCAATTTTTTGGAGAGCAACACTAGCTTGACTAATTCCTGGTAGCATTTTCAAAGTACTATCAAAAGGTTGCATTAAATAGGTAATAGTCACTACGTAGCTAGAAAGAACACTGGTTTGAATAATTAGAAATTGAGGCAAAGCAAAAACTAATAAACCCAGAATAATAAAAAATAAAAGTTGTGAATTACCTTCAGAAATTGCCAAAATTGTCATACTGCCAATATTAGCTTCACGGGAAGCAGCAGCACTAACTCGCAAATCTTCTGTTAAAAAAGCTTCGCGTCTACTGCGATTTAGTTTTAACTCTTTAATGCCATCTGTAATAGTACGAAAATGTTTGATTAGCCGATCTTCTTCCTCGCGGGCAACCATAAACAAACGATAAGCTTTACTAAGAAAAAATTGAACAATAACAAATCCTAAAATTATTATAGTAATTGCAATCAGAAATACTGGAAAAGAAAGCCAGACTAAATAAATTAGACAGCCGATAATTAAAGCAAGATTAATGCAAAGAAAAGGAAGAATTAAAACTGTATCAGAAATAGTGTTAATATCTTCTGTCAGAGTTGCTAACAGACGATTAGCTCCTAATTTTTCCAAATGTCGTAGAGGACAAGCGAGAATCGATTCACTTAATCGTAGTCTTAACCGATAAACAGCAGATTGAGATAGCTTAACCAGCAAATATTGAGAGAAAATGCTCGTTAAAATACTAACTATTGCCAAGCCAACAAAGTTCCAGAGTAAGAAAGTTGTTGCTGCACTAGGGCTATTTATACCAGCGTTAATCCGCGCCAGCAATAAAGTGCGACAAGCTCCACTGACAGAACCCATTACAGCACCAATTATCAGGGTTAGCCAAGAACTACGCAGGAGAAACCAGATTAGATTCATAGATACGTAAGTTTAAGGAAAGAATCAGAAACGTCTATGACTGTAATTGAAGATAAAGAAGATACAAGAAAATCAACGAATTAAAGTGTTACACCTACTTTCCAGCCATGTTGCGCGTACTCTATAGTTGGTCGTAGTTGCTCAAAACCAGGGCATTGGGAAGTACGCCAGGCTTGAATCCAAGAAGCAAGGGTTTCAGCGGCTCTGCTTTCGCCAACCTCGCCGTAGTTTTGGTCAAATAAAGACAACAAAGCCAAGCTATCTGGATAACTGCAACCAATGCAAGGTCCGAAAGTTTCTGTATAAGCAGTAGTTAAACCTTCGGGATTTGTAGCAAGTAAATATGCCCATAACGCCTCACTATCTTCATCCGGTTGCAAAGGATTTTGTTTCGGTGAAATATTCATCAATAATTGAAGGGTTTGTTCTTTGTGTGCTTTTTCTCTTTTATCCTTTAACCATTCAGCACTAGCCCAAGCTATAGGCTCTTCTCCTTCCATCCTAATAATATCAGCCTTTTCAGCAGGCCCAAGCCAATGATACAGAGGCTCGCTGCTTAGAGGAACAAAACCTCCGCGAATAATTTTTTCTCCTATTATTTTTTCAGGCGAACTAACGCGAAGGCGAACTATTGCTGTAGCGGTTGCTAATGGGTGTATTTGGATAGGAGCTACAATTAAACCGTCTGGACATATCTGTTCTACCCAAGACTTTGGTAGCACGTCTGCTGTTGCCCAAGCAACAATTCGATCGAAGGGTGCAGTAGAAGCAATACCCATGCGACCATCTGCTGTAATCAATTTTACATTAACAATGCCCTCTTCTTTTAACAATCGATCTGCACGGTCGATTAACTCAGGGTCTACATCTAATGACACGACAGAGCCTGATGAACCAACAAGGTAAGCTAGTATAGCCGTACTGTATCCAGATCCCGTTCCTATCTCCAAAACACGCATGTTAGGCTGGACTTCCAGAAGCCTCAGCATGGATGCAATAATTTTTGGTGAAGAGCTTTGCGCAATTGGCTCTCCATTAGAGTCGAGGATGTAGGTATCAGCGTTAACAGATTTAAACGCCATATCAATTGCATCATTCATGGGTTTTCTCAAAATTAAAGTTCAGTGAATATAAACTTTGATCGGTTCATGTGATCGCAGAATTTACACTCTCATGCTTCGACATTAACGGACTTAATATCATCTTTAGAAGCCGTGAACTAAAGTTCCGGCTCAAAGCTCAAACCCATTGAAATGGGTTAGCTTAACTAATATTTTGAGTCTAAGGTACTCCGCCACTTTAGCGTTGAGATGAGGAAATTGATTTCCTGGTGGTCATGGGTAAGTCCTATTAATTTTTGCTAGAGTCTGTAAATATTTAATGTGCTAGGTGAGAAATAATTTATTAGCAAGCGCGACTGCAAGGAGCGAACCTTTTGCAAATTGAAAAGCAGTCCTTATTAACAACTAAATAACTTGGTGTGTCTTGCGCTGCTTCGTTAGCATTTTACCCGAGAAAATATCTAGCTTCAAGCCGATGAGAAATTAGGAGTAAAGTCAATAAGCTAATAAGCTGACTTAAATAATAGTGCGGTGATGGACATTTATATTCTCGACCTCTTAGTTATTGGCTTGCTTCTGTTAACAGTTACTTTGGGTTCTGGCTGGATTGCTCGTTTGCCTCTTTCTTATGCTCTTATTTACTTAATAGTAGGTATTGTTCTCGGACCTTATGTTACAAAATTAATCACCATAAGACCCGATGCAGAATTTCTCGAACGACTGACCGAAATGGTAGTCATCGTTTCTTTATTTAGCTGCGGTCTGAAAATGAACCGTCCTTTTAGGTTACGTACTTGGAATACGACTGCAAGATTAATTGGCTTGTTGATGCCTATTTCTATTTTTGCTATTGCTGCGATCGCCCATTGGTTATTAGGGATGGGATGGAGTGCAGCTATTTTATTGGGAGCAATTTTGGCACCTACTGACCCAGTATTAGCTTCAGAAGTCCAGCTTGCTGACGTGAAAGACAAGGACGAGTTGCGTTTTGGTCTTACTTCCGAGGGGGGTTTAAATGATGCTCTTGCTTTTCCTTTCGTCTATTTTGGTCTTCATGCTCTTGAGGATAATAACTGGGAAAACTGGCTAAAAGATTGGGTTGCAGTCGATCTCATTTGGGCGATCGCTGCTGGAATAGTTATGGGAATTATTGTTGCCAAAGCAATTATTTGGATCGATAAAAAATTGCAAAGCAAACGACCGATAGATGACTTGATGGAAGATTTTGTTGCCATCAGCACTATTTTATTAACTTACTCGCTGACAGAATTAGTCAATGGTTACGGATTTTTGGCAGTGTTTGTTGCTGGAGTTGTGGTTCAGGGGAGTTATTATGGCGAGCAGCACAAGCGTCTGGCACAATTAGAATTTACCGAGCAAATTGAGAAACTGCTGGAGGTAGGAACTATTTTACTGCTCGGTTCGCTGCTGCTGATCGCTCCGATGATTAAGTACGCGGGTCAAGCTTTATTGTTAGCTGGCTTGTTATTCTTTGTCATCCGTCCGTTAGGGGTAAAAATTAGTCTGCTTGGGACTAAGATACCTTCTTTTACTCGTTGGTTGTTTGGCTGGTTTGGTATTCGTGGTGTAGGTTCTCTTTATTATTTAACTTATGCCATGGGTCAAGGAATAGATACGGCAATTGCAGAACAGATTGCTTGGATTACTTATATTGTTGTGGTTCTTTCTGTAGTGGTACACGGAATTAGTGCTACCCCTTTGATGAATCGGTATCAAAATTATCGTTCTCGGCTAAACAATAAGAGATTGCCAGAAAACAGCTAAACTTACCGAACAGCGAGAGTGAAAGCCCTTGCGCTTCAGCCAAGGGATGAAACTAAGTAAGCGTCCAGCTAGGCTACTTTTAAGTAGCCAGCCCGTAGTATAATACTTAGAAATAAGGAGGTGAGTTGATTGTACGGATGCCAGCAAGTGCTACTGAAGCCTGATAAGGAATTATCTGCTATTTTAGAGTTTCTTTGTCGACAAGCACATAGTTTGACTAATATGGGCATCTACTATGCACGCCAACTTTATCTTAAAACCAAACGCTATGTTGGCAAGTACGACCTAGAAAAACACTACAAAAACAATCTCCACTACAAGGTTTTTCATTCTCAAGCAGCGCAGCAAATATTGCGGTCGGTATATGAGTCTTTTGTTTCGTACAAAAAGTTAGTTAAAGCCTACAAAGAAGGTAGATTGGAGGACAAGCCGAGACTCCCAAAGTACCGAAAGAAGGCTGGCTTGGCGTTAGTTTCCTATCCTGGACAAGCATTGAAGTTAAAAGATGGGAAGATTAGAGTACCGCTAGGCAAGCAGATTAAATGCTGGTTTGGACTAGACAGTTATGAACTAGCTATGCCTAGTAACATTAACTTTTCGTATATTAAAGAACTCAGAATTCTGCCTAGAAATAAATGTTTTTATGCCGAGTTTGTCTGTGCGATTCGTTTATCCTAAATGAGTATGAACACTCAGGGATGGGTAGCCTAGCTACAAAGCTAGGATAACTTAGTGACTTTAGAGGTGAAAGTCCTCTCCTCTA
>JADEWQ010000175.1 GCA_015207585.1 Pleurocapsales cyanobacterium LEGE 06147
CTCAACTTTCTTTGGGTTTTCCGAGGCTTATTGCCCAGATGAATGAGCTGAATTGTCTATCCTATTTGGTCTATCTTTGGGATGACTTTTGCTATTCTTCTGCCTAGACTGATGAAAGAGGGATAAGCTATTGTTAAAACTGGGGTTGGGCATCGTCTCAGTATAAAATGCTCCTCTTGGAGAAGCCCACGCTTACCCGAAGGGAAGCGATGGGAGTATGTCACAATATTCTTTACTCCAATTGGTATAAACTATCTCCCATTCCAGAAAAATCTTGCAAGATTCCTGACTCAGCATCGAGCTTAGCTATCCAGCCATCCACAGCTCCAGCATTAATATTCCCTAACGAGCCTTCAGTCAATCCGATCGCATAAAGATTACCGGCAGTATCAGCGATAAGATCGGTAGGGTAATCCAATTCGGAGGTGCCGAACTGTTGAATCCACTGTCGATCGCCGTTGCTGTCATATTTAGCCACCCAAACATCAGAAGATCCGGCATTTTCTCCCCCTAAATCGCCATCGGTATATCCTGTCAGGAAAATATCATCATTTGAGTCTACTTCTATACCACCCAAAAAAAGGCCATCGTCCTCGCTAGTGCCAAACTGTTCAATCCATTGTCGATCGCCGTTGCTATCATATTTAGCTACCCAGGCATCATAAGATCCAGCATTAGCTCCTCCCAAATCTCCTAGAGTCCAGCCTGTAATATAAATGTTGTCCTCACTATCGGTATCCATCCCCCAGGGGAATTCGTAATCCTCACTCCCAAATTGTTGAGTCCACACTGGATTACCCTCGCTGTCATATTTGCTTAGCCAGATATCATAAAGCCCGGCATTTTCTCCCCCTACATTTCCTATTGTCCAGCCTGTAGTGTAGATACTGTTATCGCTACCGACAGCAACACCGTAAGCTTCGCCCGCAGCACTCGCCTCAGAGTCTCGAAACCAGTTTTGGTTGCCATCTTTGTCATATTTCGCTACCCATGTATCGAGAGTTTGCCCTAATGGTGATTCCTCGTCTCGTTTTCCAGAATGCCCTGATAGATAGACATTGCCATCAACATCGATATCAATACTATAAGAAAGATCGACCAACTCATTGCCAAGCTGTTCGAGCCACAGCTGATTGCCATCGCTGTCGAACTTGGTTAGCCAAACATCAAAAGAGCCGGCATTGACTCCTCCTAAATCGCCTTGGGTCACTCCTACCAGATAAGAGTTGCCTTCTCGATCGGTAACGATTCCAGTGGCAGACTCTACACTAGAAGTACCAAACTCTTGACTCCACAGCTGATTGCCATTGCTGTCAAACTTAGTTACCCAGGCATTACCACCGGTCGATCCCGTTACGTAGAGATTACCCAAAGCATCTGTAGCCGAACTACTGAAGCCGTCAAATCCAGCAGTTCCTAATTGCTGAATTTCCTCTAGTACTGGACCCTCTGGTGGATTATTACCCTGGAATTCAAAATAATCATCCTCGAGATTCAAATCAGAAACTAAAGGCAAAAAAGCAATGAGATCGGGTGCGGGAAATTGCCGCCACAAAAGTGCTGTTCCTACTGGTGTGGTTACTAATTGATAGTCTTCAGGAGTACCGTGTAGCTGAATAATATCCTGACTGGGGTTGAAGTCAGCAATAACAGCAGATTGATTTAAACCAAAGATGAGTGGTAAGCTACTAACATAGTAAGGTTGTTGCCAATCACCCAGAATAAAACGATTTTGCCAATCTCTTGGGGTGTCTCCCAAGTTTGGAAATAAGGTTGCATCAACCAAATCGCCGAGCAGCAGATCGACTTGTAGTAGACTATTAGCACTAGGGTCAAAACTTAAGATCGTATCGTTGCCATCGCGACCCCAATAAATTGAACTTTTTCCGGTCGAAAAAACTAAATCGCTGCCCGGAGAAGCGGGAATGAGGTTGTCGCCAAAAACAATAAAATTAGAAAAAAGATCGTTCATAATAGTTTCTTTGAGTAATTTTCGTTCGATGTACCAGAAAAACTAGTATTTAAGTTGGGAACTGTATGGCAGGGCATGCCTTAACAGACTTCTGTAATAGAGTCCAAGGTACTCCGCCGTGAGACACTGGGAGGAAACCTCCGAAGACAGCCCCTCGCCTGCTTGGACTTCGTGAAAGCTTGGGAAAAGAACCATCTCTGGCATAAGTTAGTGACTAGCTTGTGGTAAGTGGACTCGATGAACCAAGAATCTTCTTGTCTAAAGGGCAGGGGAGTGTCAATTCTCAAACACTGGTAAAGTTTTCAGCCGAAAAATCGAGATTATTAATCGGCTCAGTTAGTCCTATAGTTAAAGCATCGTTAGTTGAAAATGGGTTTGAAACGTTAAACTCATTTATGGAGTTAAGCTTCGTGCCGATTACCCTAGTAAAGGAATTCTCCTCGCGCCAACTATCAGCTCTGCCAGAAAAATCTTGCAAGTTTCCCGACTCAACATCGAGCTTGGCTACCCAGCTATCCAAAGCTCCAGCATTGATATCCCCCAAGGAACCCTCTGTAAATCCAGTCACATAGAGATTCCCAGCACTGTCAGCGGTAACAGTGCTACCGACATCATAATCGGGAGTACCAAACTGTTGAATCCACTGGCGATCGCCGTCGCTGTCATACTTAGCTACCCAGGCATCATAAGATCCGGCATTCGGTCCCCCTAAGTTGCCGTCGGTATATCCCGTCAGGAAGATATTGTCATTTGAGTCGATCTCTATATCGCCGAAAACAAAGCCGTAGCCATCATCTCCGCTAGTGCCAAACTGTTCAATCCACTGTCGATCGCCGTTGCTGTTATATTTAGCTATCCAGACGTCATAGGAGCCGGCATTAATTCCACCTAAGTCTCCTAGGGTCCATCCGGTAGCGTAGACATTGCCCTCACTATCCGTGTCAATACTCCATAGAAAGTCATAATCGGGCGTCCCAAACTGTTCAATCCACTCCAACTGACCATCATTGTCGAGTTTGACTAGCCAGCCGTCATAAAGTCCCCCGACATTCTCTCCTCCAAAGTCACTAGTAGTCACTCCTCCAGCAAAGATATTGCCGTCTTCGTCAATAGCGATACTATAAAAATCGTCAAGTTCGGCAGTACCAAATTTCTCAATCCATAGTTGATTGCCGTCGCTGTCAAACTTGGTGACAAAGGAATCAGTAGTTCGTATAACAGTCGACTGGTTTGCTTCTTTAGAGTCGAAGTTTTGTCCTTTGTTTTTATTAGGTTCCCCCAAATCTCCTAGGCTCTGTCCGGCAATATAAATATTGCCACTTTTGTCGGTGGCGACGGCAAAAGATTGGTCCAATGAGGAGCTTCCAAACTGCCGAATCCACAACTGATTGCCGTCACTATCAAACTTAGCTAAATAGACATCTCTTCCTCCTTGATTGATATTGGCTAGGTCACCTGAGGTGTCTCCCACAACATAGATATTACTTCCATCGTTAGCTAAGGCTTTAGCTAAAGCCCATGCGGTTTCAACTCCGGTAGTGCCAAACTGTTTACTCCACAGTTGGTTGCCCTTGCTGTCGTACTTAGCCAGCCAGGCATCCCTAAGCCCTATCTTAAATCCGCCTAAAGAACCGGTGGTTCCTCCTGCGAGATAAATATTGCCTTCAGGATCGGCGATCGCACTAAATATAAAGTCAAACCCGGCAGTCCCGATTTGCTGAACCTCTTCTAGGACTGGTCCTGGTGGTGGAGTATCGCCTTTAAACTGGAAGGAGCGATCGTTTAGACTCAAACCAGAAATTCCAGGCAAAAAGGCAATAAGGTCAGGTGCAGCAGTTCCCTCCCGCCAAAAAATTGCTGTTCCTGTTCCGAATGGGGTTTCTACTAGTTGGTAGTCTTGAGAAGTGCCGTGCAGCTGAATGATATCCAGATTGGGTTTAAAGTCAGCAATTACGGCAAATTGATTTAAACCCAAAAAGTTCAGTGGTTGGTTGTCGACATAATAGGGTTGTTGCCAATCACCCAAAATAAATCTATTGTTCCAATTACGTGGAGTGCGCTCGAGACCTTCTCCAACTAAACCCAAAGATTGGTAAAATTCTTCATCAACGGAGTCACCGAAGAAAAGATCGATTTGCCGTTGACCGGGACGAGCAGTACTAGGGTCAAAACCAATAAGGCTATCATTTCCCTGACGACCCCAAATAACTTTGAATTCTCGCTCCGCGAACAAGGAATTATAATCGCTCGAAGGTGTGAGGATTTGAATAACATCTTGAGATAAGTTGGCAACATTGTCTGTAAAGAATATTGGTCTTATAACATTGAAAAATACTTGTCTTATCACAATTATTTCGAGCCATCTCATAACATTTAGAAATGGCTCGAAATAACTGTTATTAAACGTCCTCATGAGTATCTCTATTGTTGTGAGTTTGCTTACCGAGTTTCGGCTCTACGGTATGTGTCGAGATTAGATCCCATTTTTTGTTAGGATTTGTTTCCCAGGAAACATCCAGTTTCAGCAAATATACTTTTTCGATGGACGATAGAATCGCGGTTACTCATGAAATACACTATGCTTGTTCCGAAGTGGGACGCTCCCGAATCTAATGTTTGTCCAAAAGTGCCCGCTCGCCGTCTGGTGCTGAGTTGTCAGAGTGTCCTGAGAAGTAAACATTGCCATCGCCATTAATGCTATGACAGAGATCGATCGACTCATTGCCAAACTGTTCGCTCTCCAGCTGGTTGCCTTCGCCGTCATACTTGGCTAGCCAGATATCAAAAGACCCAGTGAAGTTGGGTGCGGGGAACTGCCACCCAAATATTCCTGCTTCCACTGGTGTTTTCACCAGTTGGTAGTCTTTAGGAATACCGTGTAGCTGAATGAGATCCTGGCTGGGGTTGAAGTCAGCAGTCATAGCAAAGAGATTGCTCACAGTAACATTTCGTCAACTCCTAAGGAGCTAAGAACATCCCCAGAAAAGTTTTGCAGGCTACCCGATTCGGCATCGAGCTTAACTACCCAGGGATCGTAAGACCCAGCGTTAGAAGCTCCCAAAGAACCCTCAGTCACTCCTGTTACGTAAAGATTGCCAAAATCATCAGTACTAATACTGCCAGCATAGTCATAATCGGGGGTGCCAAACTGTTCAATCCACTGTTGATTGCCGTTGCTGTCATATTTAGCCACCCAGACATCATAAGACCCGGCATTTTCTCCCCCTAAGTCGCTGTCGGTATATCCTGCCAAGAAAATATTGTTATTTGAGTCTACTTCTAGACTATCCAAAAAAGTGCCATCATCCCCGCTAGTGCCAAACTGTTCAATCCACTGTTGATTACCGTCGCTGTCATATTTAGCCACCCAAGTATCATAAGAGCCAGCATTGGCTCCCCCTAAGTCTCCTAAGGTCCAACCGCTAGCGTAGACATTTCCTTCATTGTCGGTGTCAAGACCCCACAAAAATTCATAATCGGGAGTGCCAAACTGCTCAACCCACAGTTGGTTACCATCGCCGTCATACTTAGTTATCCAGGTATCATATACCCCGGCATTAGTACCTCCTAAGTCTCCTAAAGTCCATCCTCCAAGAAAGACATTGTCATCTTTGTCGATAGCAAGACCATAAGTATCGTCATTAAAGACAGTGCCAAACTGTCTAGTCCACAGTTGGTTGCCATCGCTGTCGAACTTAGTTAACCAGGAATCGGTCGATGGCTGGATATCTCGTGCATTATGGTTGGAACCTCCCACGTCTCCTATGGTGTAGCCGGATTGATAGATATTGCCCTCACTATCAGTGGCAACAGCAAAAGATTGATCGAAGGTAGAACTTCCAAACTGCCGAGTCCACAGTTGGTTGCCATCGCTATCGAACTTAGATAAATAGACATC
Source organism: Pleurocapsales cyanobacterium LEGE 06147 (assembly GCA_015207585.1). Lineage (GTDB taxonomy): Bacteria > Cyanobacteriota > Cyanobacteriia > Cyanobacteriales > Xenococcaceae > LEGE-06147. The sequence goes on from JADEWQ010000175.1 coordinate 5,871, forward strand.
TTCATCTACTCCTGTTTTATTGATTCCTGCTAGGTCACCGGAAGTGTTTCCCACCACATAGATATTGTCACCGTCATTAGCTAAAGCCCAAACGTTTTCTGAATTATCAGTTCCGAACTGTTGAATCCACTGCTGGTTGCCATTGCTGTCAAACTTAGTTACCCAGGCATCCCTGGGTCCTGTATTGGGTCCTCCCAAAGAACCACTGGTTCCTCCCCCGATATAGAGATTGCCATCAGGATCGACAGTCGAATTAAATACAAAGTCAATACCAGCAGTTCCGATTTGCTGAGCTTCTTCTACAACTGGCCCTGCTGGAGGAGTATCGCCTATAAACTTGAAGTAGTCATCCTCTAGACTCAAACCAGTAACCATAGGCAAAACAGCGACAAGGTCAGAGCCAGTTTCATGCTGCCAAAATATTCCTGTTCCCGCGGCACTTTCTATCAGTTGATAGTCTTCGGGGATACCGTGTAGCTCAATGATATCCTGCCTAGAATTAAAGTCAGCAAGAACGGCAAATTGGTTTAAACCAAGTCCTGAACCACCGAGATAGTAGGGCTGTTGCCAATCACCCAGAATATATGTGTCTTGCCAATCACGCTCACCAACAATCACACTGTCGCTGAACTCTCTGCTGATTAGCTCAACTATATTTGTAGCTGATTCTGTATCTGTTCCAAAGAATACTTGGGCAACGCCTGCAATTAGTGCGAGTAAATTAGGGGTGCCAAACGCTGCTGCTACTAAATCTTCACTATCACCCAAAAAAATATCAATTTGTGTTTGATCTTGATTATTAGCAGCTGGATCGAACCCCAAAAGACGATCGTTCCCATCACGACCCCAAATGATTTCACTATCTCTATCCGCAAGAAAGTTAAATTCGCTACCAGGAGTCAGAAATTTTAAATAAGTTAAAACTGGGTCTGCAAGTCGTCTTCTAAGTATTGGCACAATTGGGTTTACAAAGGCCAAATTGTTGTTGTCCGTGTTCATAATTATCTTTTTGTATTTGCTAAATCTCTCTATAACACCGGATTTTGTCCGAATTTATGTAAGTGTTTTTCGGCATTTAAAGATTAATATATTCCTTATATATTGAAAAATAATTATTTCATTTTGTCTGTACAAAAAATCTACATAATAAAGTATGTTGCTTCTTTAGTTGGCAAATTTTTTCTATTAAAAGTAACTTTTTTTATAATTAGATATAATCAGATATAATTAGAATAATTATTTTTTATTTAGTTATGTTTATTCTTACTATATATTATATATTTTTTAAACTAAAATTGATGTTTTAGCAACAAATAATTAAATATGAATAAAACGATTTTATCTTTAATAAAAGATAAATCTTTTTATTTTTTTATTTTACTTTTCAATATAATTAGTAATGGTAAACTAATCGTTATTTTTTTACTTACTTATTTATCAAATTTCCATTAATTGGTTTTTAAAGCTATATTTTGAGTTAGGTTTTGACCTAGTTGCTTTTATTACTACAATTAGGTTATGGATTTTCGGAGATGTCTAATACATTGTTAGAAGAAGCGAGAAAAAGTTGTTTTTCTACTAGCCTGCGTTTGGACAGTCCGGCAAGAGGAACCAATCTGCCACCTATATTGGCTTTATTCCAACGAAGAAACTCGTTCGCTGCACCGAGATAATCACCGGAATTTAGTTTGTTGATTAAAGTGCTACGAGTTAGGACATGAGAACCAGTATTGTATACTAAAGATATAAGAGCTGCTAATTGATTAGTATTTAAATCTACTTCAACCGCTGAGAGTATTTCTTGTTGAATATTTTCTAGTCGATCGCATAAGGCAGCATGAGCTTGAGCTTGTGTGATGCGATCGCCCATTTTTACTTTTTGTCCATTAATTTGCGGCAGTCCATAACCAATTACGGCAGTCCCGTCGGTATCCCGGTAAGCTTGCTCCTTAAAACCTTCAAATTTTTTGATAAAGGTTAGAATATAGGGACTTACCGTTGATGCTTGAGGAACTTCTTCATTATTGTTTTCTTCTGGTGATGGTTGAGGAACTTTTTGACGGTTCTCTTCTTCTAGTAATATGTTTTGTTCTAGCAACATATCCCTTGTTCCCTCAATAGTTAAGTACTTATCTGGTTCTTCTAAAAACTTGAGAGCAAAAAGATAGCTTTCTTTTTCTCTGGTTTCTTCTTCGTTATCTTCTGCTACTAAAACACGTTGGCTATAGGCAATAGGTTCAGCAATTATCGCCAAAAAAACTACTAATCCTAGACCAAGAAAGTATTTGCTGAAAACACAGCAGCTTTTGTTCATTGATATTCCTACAATGACTGGCATACAAGAGAATTGAAAACAAATATATAACTTTGAAAAGTTATTATTTAAAAAGAAAATTAATAACTGTGTTACAAATTAAAATTTTATTTTTTTCTATTTTTAACGTTTGATTTTGACAAGCTTAAAATTGTAATGCCAATTATAAAACCTTCTCAAAAAATCTAGATATCATTCATTGAAAGTAGCAACAACAACCTGCCTAATTCCGCTTAAATTAGAATTAAACAGCTTCTTTGCTAAGTCTATGCAAATGATTTTGGGTTTTTAAGATTAATATATTCTCTTATATATTGAAAGACAATTATTCAATTTTGTCTGTACAAAAAATCCACATAGTGAAATATCTGCTTATATACTCGAATCATACTCGAACCATACTCGACCACTGTTGCATAAATCAACAAAAACTATCCCAATATCTATATTGAAAACAAATTTATAACTTTGAAAAATTGTTATGTTAGAGCTGATTCGTAAAAACAATTCAAAGAAAATAGAACAGGATACTCAGTAGTTTTAGTAATCTTAAATAATTCATGAATAGCTCTTCTATCTCTTGCCTTTGGAAAAACTGTGTGACGGGGCGTTCAAGGTCTGCCGTTGTACGGCAGACACAGCCCCTTGCGTTCCCGCAGGGTCCGTATGGAATTAGCTACCCTGAAAGCCCGTCCTTCTAGCTTGCTCGAGCGTCTTTTTTACGATTTAAATAGGATTGCTATTGCAATCTAACGAAAGCTGATTCAACGAGCTATTATAAATCGCCTACTCCAAATGATCATCCAAAGCGAAAACTATATCCCAATGACATAAGCGATCGCCAGTATAAAACAGGAACATACACGAGCACCCTTCAATGAGGATCGGCTGCTAAATCCTCCATAGAGAGAAATTTTGGCTGCTTTAATAAATTTGCATGGGGAAAGTTTTGTTAAAAAACTAACCTAGAAGTAGCGTGGGTTGACCAAGGCTATTGAGGGAATAATTTTGCCCAAGCTGTCAAACAAAATCTTTAGTGTTCGATCCCGGCAATCTTCAATTGTAATTCTAATTGTCAACTACCGACGATTGACCGCAAGCGGTACTTTATCAAGGCTTGTAACTAACTGGTAATCCCAGTTGCTACAGTAGGCTGATTGACTGCAGCCCTTTGTTTTAACTAATCTGCACGGATGTTTAT
>JADEWQ010000176.1 GCA_015207585.1 Pleurocapsales cyanobacterium LEGE 06147
GAGTATGGCAATAGGCAGTGGCGAGGGGAGGAAGTTGATTGTGAAATTGCCGTCGCTCCCATCCCGGATAAATCGGAGCAATGGGTGGAAAAGCGCGTCATCAAGGTTGAAGGGAAAGTTCTCGCTCCCTTGACCAGAGAATCTCCCGCCCTGGCTGTCGGGACTCGGTTTCAGGCATCGATTATGGCTCAAGCGAGTTCGGGGGTGATAGCCACTACACCTAAAGGCAATACCCTTAAGATCGGGCAGATTAAGAATTTTGCTTACCGAGAACGAGACTGGCAAGGAGAGGAAGCGAAAATTACCGTCGCCCCGATCAAAAATGATAGGGGGCGCGAATTTCCTCTAGTGACCCTTGATGGCAATGGGTTGGGTATTTTAGAGCGAGAGAGCGAGATGAAGTTGAGGGAGCGTGACCTGTTGAAGGGCAAGGGTTTTACCTTGGTTGCCCGACTGGAAAACAGCCCCCCGACGACTGCGCAAGTCCAGATCGAGCCAGAGACGGTTTTCTATCCGTGGCAGTCACAGGAGCGAGAGCAGCAAATGGAAGCCAAACGTGCCAGCTTTCGAGAACGCTATGAGGCTTATACGGCTGAAATCTTTAAAGATTCAGCTTTGAAGAATGCTTCCCGTCCAGAAATTGATGTTGAAGTGGCTGTTCGCACTTATGCTGATGGCAAAGAGTCCCAGGAAGTGGTCGCTATCTTGAGCCAGAGCGAGCGCGTCCTCGAATGGAGAGCGACCGTCCCCGATACTCGGAGTTGGGATGATTATGTCAGACAAGCGAAGGAGTACGTGCGGGTAATTCAAAATGAGGCTTATGAGAGATTTCAGAGGCAACAGCCAGAAAAACTGAAACTACAGGAACTCTGTCGTTGATTGAAATAGGGCAAAATATACTCAGGAGTTACCGGGGGTTAAGTCCAAGGATAGGTGCTCGCGACAAGAGTTAATCATGGAAAGTTTTTCTCAAAGAATTTTTGAACGGTTGGCGGGGTTTGCTGAAACTGACTCAGACAGAGAAGTTTACCTCAATGCCTTGGGTAGCGGACACCCCGTCAGGACAGAACAAGAGCGCACTTCACGCCTGTTACTCCAGCTTAAACAGGGCGATTATTCGGCAGCTCTCAAAGCCTACCTTCAGCTTGTAGTAATAGCTGATGAGGGTATTCAACAACAACTGCGTCAAATTGTGCGAGAGCGGGTTTACTCATCGGCTACTGATGAACTGTTGCGCACTGAGCTGGTCGCTTACTTCAAGCCGCCACGAATCCTTGATGGTGAGGATATACGAGTGCTTCTGGCTTCATGCCCTGATTGGTTCACCGAGAAAAATCTGGCACGGGCACAAGCGATCCAAGAACTGGTTGCTCAACGATGTGATGAAGAGTTGTTTAGAACGCTGATGCTAGAAGCTTTAAGCGAATTAAACCTTCATACTCGTTCCTTCAACGCTGCTTATGCGTTGCTAGAAGCACTCAAAAAACCGGCTTGTTCTCTCGCTGTAGTAAAACTCCTGCCGTCGCTCAAGGATCAGACCACTCTTCAAGAGGTCTTCAAGAGAATTCTGGGAGCAGAACGTCAAGGAATTGACCCTGGGGAGAGGCTTCCAATCTCTCTGCTTAAGCAGCAATGTCCTCTGACCTATACACTTGTTGGGGAACTCATAGCAGTGGGAGCAGAGGGCGAAATAGGCAGTCTCATCACGATGTTACTGGCTTCCTCCGCCGAGCCGACAATTGTTGTCCGTCTTGTCCAAGAATCCTGTAAGGAAGAGTAAGGTATTAGACAGCTATCATGAAATTCGCTGATTTATTGTCAACTGCTCGAGAAAAAATCAAAGCGGCTCGATGGGACAGAATTATTGAAAAACATGAAGGACCGGAACTTTGGGAATCGGTTTTGAAATATTACGATGTCGAGTTTATCGAGGTCGAGGGAAGATGGATTCTCTTGCCTGTCGATTGCTCCTCCCATCCCAATCTTACGATTCTGCGGTCAATTTGGAGTGAGACGGGAAATTCTGTCACCTTGTTTCTCAAGGATACAACTTACGATGACGACCCATTTTGCTCTGGCTTTATTGCTGTCTGCGATCGGGTCAAGGATGAGAATTTTTTTCTGGCAATCGTTTATCACGAATGGTTTATCATCGAACCAGCCGAAGGAGTATTTGAGTCATAAATTACGAAACTTGGATACAGTATGTTTCCTGTCAGCTAATCCCAAGAGTTGATCTCAAACCTCGGGCACAACAATTAATCCAACAGGAAAACGGCGGAACTCACTGGCAGTTTGATGGCGTAGAGTAGATTACACCTCGGTTACATTTAGTCGATGAAATAGAAAGCCAGATTGCGCCAGATTCATTTCGTCGTCAGGTAACAGATTTTTTGATAGCTGCTCCTCCTGCTTGGAATCCTTTTGATTGAATTCAGCCCTAGAGCGCCGGTTCATTAATAGGTGTTGACAAAGACATCATACTGTGCATCCTCATCCAGCACACATACTTGGCGATTTTTGTCAAATACTTCTACTGAACCGGCGCTCTAGAACTCAACCATCACAGCCGAACGCTGGATAACAGAAGCGTAGTGCTTAAACAAAATTTGTGGCTCGTGTCCAGTTGCCTCAGCTACTGCCAGAGGATTAGCCCCATTAGCTAAGGCATGACTAATAGCGGTATGTCTTGTAGCATAAGGTTTTCGATATTCAATGCCTAAACTAGCAAGAATCTTTTTCCATGCTCTGCGGCGAAAAGTATGGTCACTAATCGTTTTTCCACTGGGAGCAGGAAATACTAGGCTTTCTGGATCGCAGCGATCGGGTCTGCGCTCTTTTAGCATTTGGGTGATTTTCGTCGTTAGCGTCACGGTTCTATCTTTCCCTGTTTTGGTGGTTTTGCGGTTTCCTCTTGATACAGATTCACCAATCCAGACGCTTGAACAGTTATCAGCGATATGTTTCCATTTGAGAGCAACAGCTTCTCCAAAGCGACATCCCGTCCCGAAGAGAAATGCCACAAAATCGGCGTAGTGCCGATAGTAACGGTTATTTCTGAAGGCATCTAAAATCGCTTGAACCTCAGCCACCGTAAAAGGTTTAACCTTTTGCTTGGGAGTAGGCTTGACTTTACCGACAACGCTAGACCAAGGATTGTGACTTAAACTCTGTTCTGTCCACTTCCAACAAGCTTGAACCAATATGAGATAGTCTTTAGCTGTTCTAGTAGAAACTTTTCCCCGTAAGTATTGAGCAAATCCCTCAGCATCAGTTTGGTCGATCGACTCTGCTGATTTGGATGAGAAATATCTTTCTAGATGCTTCAATGTCGCCGTATAGCGGCAAAGACTGCCAGCGTGCAATTCTTTGGCTGTCGCTTGTGCTGACCTAAACTGCTCAAATAAGTCAGCAACACTCATTTCCCTTTGTTTTTGAGAGGTTGCTTTGGGCGGCTTGTACTTCGACAGTGTGGCATCAAAGTTACCGGAAGCAATATCAAGTTCAATTTGGGCTGCTTTTTGTTGAGCGACGAGGCGATTCACTTTAGAATCCGGCAAACCAACTGCGACTACATACCGCCTTCCACTATAAGTAAATCTTAGTCTTAACCTACCGTTAGCATTCTCGACTCTGACGAATCTCGTACCAACGGTTACGTTAGGCATTGGTAAGTCTGTTGTAACATGATATTCTGATTTCATCTTTCGTACCAATTTTATACCACTATTCGGTTGAAAAACGCCCTATATGACCCAACCTAGTAGACCTTATTGACAATGAGAGAGTGCCAATTCAGCCGCCCAGGAAGGCTGAAAGGCTTATCAGTAGAGGTATTTACAGTTATCGGGATGACAGGATTCGAACCTGCGACCCCTTCGTCCCGAACGAAGTGCGCTACCAAACTGCGCTACATCCCGAAATTTGTTTAATAGCTTTCTAGCTATTGAGCCGACTCTAGTATACTTGAATAATTGTAATCATCATACCAAATAATTCTTTTCCCTAAAATTTTAGTTTTTTCTTGTTTTGGCAAGCCTTGGTTAAATTCTTTGGTAGCGCGATCGCTAGCGAACGTTCTCGCTCTTGGGACAATTGCTTTGTGTACGCAAGTCGATTGACAAGTTATGGAAGCCATGGAACTAATAACTCTCAACCGAAAGCCAGCAAGCATCCTCGGTTTAGCAGCCAATCAAACTATGGAGCAATCCTGCGTAAACCGAGCTTTCGCAGCAGGAATTAATTACTTTTTTTTCTATAATCTTTCCTTTACCAATCTGCTCGACGAACTAAAACCGCTCCTAACTCATAACCGTGAGGAACTAATGGTGGCAACTGGTAGCCAAAGTAGAGATAAAAGCGAGTTAACCCAGTATTTAGACAAAGTACGTCGCTGTCTCGAGATTGATGTGGTGGATGTGTTCTTTATCGAATACGTATCTCCTCTTGATGAAATGAGTCAAATACAAGAAGTACTCGATAAACTACATACTTGGCAAGAAAAAGGCTGGATTCGTTATGTGGGAGTTACAGTTCACAATCGACCTTTAGCACTGAAACTAATTGGGGATAAAAAGTGCGAGGTATTAATGCATCGTTACAACATGGCTCATCGAGGAGTCGAACAAGAGGTTCTGCCTGCTGCATTGGAGGCGAGAATTCCGATAATCGCCTTTACCTGCACTCGCTGGGGTTCACTACTGAAGGGTCATCCAAATTGGCAGGCTCCGGTACCGCAAGCAGCAGATTGTTACCGCTATGCACTACAACATCCAGCCGTACGACTAGCTCTAACCGCACCCCAAACTTTGACTCAGTTAGAGGAGAATCTTCGTGTGTTACAAGCTCCTTCCCTAAATTCTTCAGAAATAGCTCTTTGGCAGCAATATGGTGACCTTATTTATGGCAAGGGTGAGGATGCTTTTGAGACCCAATGGCTCTAACAGAAATTATCTATAAATCAAAGCGGGAATGTTCGCTAGCGCTCGCGCTGGATGGATACTTTAAACTCTTCTGACTTAGCGTTGTTATTGTTTATCTTGGTGATGAACAATCATAACCGAACAAGGGGCATGATGAGAAACATGGTTACTCACGCTACCCATCAAAAATTCACCCAAACCAGTTCTGCCATGACTTCCCATAACGATTAAATCTGCATCCCAACTCTGAGCCAACTCACAAATTTTTTCACCTGGTTGACCCAACATTTGCGTGAATTCTGGTGTTACGCCTGCAGCTATTGCCTGTTGTGCCTTAGTTCGCAGTAACTCTAATCCTTCTTTTTCTAAAGTCTGCCATCTTTCTCGGAGTGCTTCATCAAATGCTTCGGGGTAGTAACCGCCTCCAAACGCTAACGCAGAAACATCTTCATATTCTTTTTTTAAAGGCGATAGGACGTGAACTAAGTATAAATTAGCCTCGAAAGCTTTAGCCAGAGATACGCCTTTTTCAAAAGCTCGATCGCTTAATTCAGAATCATCTATAGCCACTAAAATTTTGTGAAACATAATTTTTAACTCTTCTTCCTTCCTTATTATTATCAGACGTTGAACAGTTGACTTCTTCAACTCGGACAATAGCTTTTGCCTATAAGTTAACGAGTCACGTAACGACTACCGACTCGGACTCAAAAAGAGGTCAGAAGTAAGAGGTAGGAACTACTGACCCCAAAGAGCGATCTCGAACTTCGGACCCATTCACGCCTAGTGCGTCGAAAATTAGTAGTAGCGTTCGGGTGACGAAGTCTAGCGGTATTATATTTATGGTTTATGGTTTTACACCAGCAGTGCAGTACCTAGAAGAAGATTACTAATGAAAAATTGAGATCTCTTTGAGCTAAAATTTTCGCTCAAAATCTTGTGCTGCAACATTTGCATAGTAAAGCAAATTTTTATTCTGGAAGCTAGATAAAGGAAATTTGGGCAATTTTGTCCTTATTTTGCCGTTAATTACTTATTTTTGGCAACTTTTATCCCCTGTGATAGAATGCATTTTCTGTCTCCAGCCGATAAATTGAAAAGAAAGCCAATGGTAATATATTTTGGTTTACTTGGCTATTTTGATTGGCGATCGACAAACAACTGAGGAAAATTTAGTTTATGTCCAATTTGCTCGAAGCAGTTCTAAATTCAGAGGAAAAAACCGATCTACGAGAATTTATTATTAAGTTGCAGGAATCAGAAAGACAATATCTCCTACGTAATGATATCCTTCAGGCTTTTCAAGAATTTCACCTTAGCAAAAATAATTCTGAGCAAGCATATCAATTTTCTCTTTTAGGTAAACTGATTTTTTATACTCAGGAAATTATTCCTGAAAAAGAAAGTATTTGTTGGATTATTCGACCCAGAATTGGTCGACAAGAAGCTTATCGCTTGTTTGACGATCTCAGTATTGAACCAATTACAGTTCAACAATTACTAGATACCCGCGATCGCTTTGTCAACCACTACCATCCCGAAGAGGGAGATGTCTTTGAAATTGACTTTCAGCCTTTTTACGATTATTCTCCGATCATCCGCGACCCGAAGAATATTGGCAGAGGTGTACAATTTCTCAATCGCTATCTTTCTAGTAAATTGTTTCAAGACCCCAGACAATGGCTGGAAGGTCTTTACAATTTCTTAAAGATTCACAGCTATAACGGTACCATCTTACTTATTAATGGAAGGATAAAAGATCGGCAACAATTATCCGATCAAGTTAAGCAAGCTGTAAACTTTGTTAGCGAAATGCCGGCAAACCGACCCTATGAAGAATTTCGCTTCGAGTTACAAAGCATGGGTTTTGAACCCGGTTGGGGTAATACGGCGAGTAGAGTGAGAGAAACCCTAGAAATTCTCGATGAACTCATCGATTCTCCAGATGACAGGGTGCTAGAAGCTTTTCTTTCTCGCATCCCGATGATTTTCCGTATCGTTCTCGTTTCAGTACACGGTTGGTTTGCTCAAGAAGGAGTGTTAGGTCGACCCGATACTGGCGGTCAAGTAGTGTACGTTCTCGATCAGGCTAGAAGTTTAGAAAAACAACTACAAGAAGATATTACCCTTGCCGGGTTAGATGGTATCGGCGTAAAACCCAAAGTAATTATTCTTTCTCGTTTAATTCCTAATAGTGATGAAACTCGGTGCAATGAACGGCTAGAAAAAGTTCACAGTACTGACAATGCTTGGATTTTGCGCGTACCTTTCCGCGAGTTTAATCCAAACGTAACCCAAAACTGGATTTCTCGTTTTGAAATTTGGCCTTATCTGGAAACCTATGCCATTGATGCAGAAAAAGAATTATGTGCTGAATTCCAAGGTAGACCAGATGTAATTATTGGTAATTATTCTGATGGTAATCTCGTGGCGTTTTTGCTATCGAGACGCTTAAATGTCACTCAGTTTAATGTTGCCCATGCCTTAGAAAAGTCTAAATATCTATTTAGTAACCTTTATTGGCAAGATTTAGAAAGTTCTTATCACTTCTCCCTTCAATTTACTGCTGACTTAATTGCCATGAATGCAGCCAATTGCATTATCAGCAGTACCTATCAAGAAATTGCTGGCAGACCTGATAGTGTCGGACAATATGAATCCTACGATAATTTCACTATGCCCGATCTTTATCACGTGGTCAAAGGAATCGAACTATTTTCGCCTAAATTTAACGTGGTTCCTCCAGGAGTTAACGAAAATGTTTACTTTCCCTATACCCGCACAGAAGAACGCGCTCCTAGTAAGATAGAAAAGCTGGAAGAGTTACTTTTTACCGCCGAAGACCCAAGCATTATCTACGGTAAATTTGACGACCCCAGCAAACGACCTCTCTTTTCGATGGCACGACTCGACCGCATTAAAAACCTGACGGGTTTAGCAGAATGCTTTGGTCAGTCACCCGAATTACAGGAACACTGCAATTTAATTTTAATTGCCGGAAAAATTCATGAGTCAGACTCGACAGACAATGAAGAACGGGCAGAAATCGAAAAAATGTACCGCATTATCGACCAGTACAATTTGCACGGTAAGATTCGCTGGTTGGGTATTCGTTTGCCCAAAAGTGATTCTGGGGAAATTTATCGAGTAATTGCCGATCGCCAGGGCGTATTCGTTCAACCTGCTTTATTTGAAGCTTTTGGACTGACTATTCTAGAGGCAATGATTTCCGGTTTGCCCACGTTTGGTACCCAGTTTGGGGGACCGCTAGAGATTATCCAAGACGGAGTTAATAGTTTTTATATCAATCCGACCAACTTAGAAGAAACTGCCCAAAAGTTACTCGATTTTGTTTCTAAATGCGAACAAAATCCTAACTACTGGCAGGAAATATCTAACAAAGCCATGGAAAGAGTTTACAGTACTTACACTTGGAAAATTCACACTAGCAAGTTGCTATCTCTTGCCCGGATTTATGGCTTCGTCAATTTTATTTCTAAAGAACAACGAGAAGACCTCTTGCGTTATGTTGAAGCTTTGTTCTATCTAATCTTTAAACCAAGAGCTAAGGAATTATTAGCACAGCACATGCATCGCTAAAAGTCAACTACCCCGACCCGCTAACGCTGAGGTCGGGGCTTGCTAGTCCCAGCTAGTAACTAAGAAATGAGAAGCAGAAATGGATTTTTGACTTCTTCCAGATAAGAGAATGCTTAAGTTTCTACCTACTCGTACTAACTCTCTACAAAGAAAATTTTGGCGTAATTCTTGATATTATAGAAACTGAACGTTAATTAAAGTCTCGGTGGTATTAATTTGGTATCAACTAATAAAATACACAACTTGACAAAGACTTACGAAAGCTAGAGAATGGGTTGGATTGAGGGCACGTAGCTCAGTGGATAGAGCACCAGATTCCGGTTCTGGGTTCGCGGGAGTTCGAGTCTCTCCGTGCCCGCTAAAATTAAGAAAATTTATTCTCTTGTCTACCTACTTGCCTACCTAATGCCTACCTAAAAATCAAAATGGATCTCTCGCTCCCATCAAAATCCCCCTATCAGTATCACAAAAAAAACATTGTGCTACTGATAGCGATTCATTTTTTCTTGCTCCAAGTCGCTAATTTTTTTTTGATACCTCTCAATCTTCTGTTCCAAGTATTCAATTCTTTGCTTCAATGCTTCTTTAGTTTCTCGGGTCCGTAAACTTTTTTCCCTCAAGTAATCGTTCCAAATATCATTGATGCAAAGAAGCG